>CAVHIG010000101.1:0-2099 GCA_963636105.1 Anaerovoracaceae bacterium | reverse complement strand
TTTTCAATAAAAAATATTGTAGAAAAGCAGCTAAAATTGCGAAATCTACAACAAATTCAAAAATACAAAATCTATATTTTGACGATTTGACATAATTATGGTTGGGATTACATATAATATATTTCACATAATTGCAATTATGTAATTTTTTAGGTTACAATTCCCAGTTTGTGAGGCATATAGACGCATCGACTTTAAAATTTATTGTAGATTTTCACCGAAAAAGCGAAAATCTACAATAAATCCTCAAATAAGAGAAAACAGTTTCGCGTTGCCAGGCTGTCATTTCACAGCTGATTTAAAAAAGTGTATAATCTCTATACGATATAGTAGTAAAAGAAGTTTTTGCAAAAGCATACTTTTGCAAAAAAGTTATTGCACTTTTCATCGTATTTGATATAATAATTTGGCGTGTGTCGCTCTGGGCACATGGCAGATAGGTTTTTAGCATTTAGAGGAGAGCTGCACTCAGCCCCCTCAAAGCTTATTCAAGCTCAAACGGTACATAAAAAAGGAGAGATGGTAGTTGGTACAAAAACTCAAAAATGAAATTGCAAGCGTAGAGGCAAGGCGTTGTATTATAGTTGTCCTGCTTGTGATTTTGGCTTCACATGCCCTTACATGTTTTCTGCCGGAGGATCCCGCGGACTTTGGTCCTGCAGCGCTTATCCCGGCCGCGTTTCTTATTATCTACATATTCGCGACAAAGCGTATACTCGAAGCCCTTACCTTGGCCTCACTCACAGGCTTTATAATGGTCTCAAAGCCGGCAGCCGGCGAGGATATTTCCTGGGTAAGTAATACGCTTTCTACTTTCAGCGACTCCATACTCTCGGTAATGATGAGTGAGGATATCGCCTGGCTTATCATAGTCTGCGGACTCATGGGCAGCATCATCGCGCTCATAGAAAAGGCCGGCGGCTCCTTTGCGTTTGGAGAATGGCTGTCTAAAAAAGCAAAAACCAGAAAATCCGCTCTGATATTCGCATGGATACTCGGAGTTATCATATTTATGGATGACTATCTGAATTCCCTCACAGTCGGCTCATGCATGACTCCTATCACAGACAAGCATAAGGTTCCGAGAGAATTTTTGGCATATGTAGTGGATTCTACCGCTGCTCCGCTTTGCGTCATCATTCCTATCTCTACCTGGGCAGTCTTTTGTTCGAGAATTCTTGAATCAAACGGCTGGGCACCCGCAGGTGAGGGACTCAAATACTTTATCAAAACCATACCTTATAATTTCTACGGCTGGGTAGCGGCTCTCATAGTACCGCTCATCATCCTCGGCATTATCCCGATTTTCGGACCAATGAAAAAAGCCGAGGAGCGCGTAAAAAGCGGTGGCCCTCTGGCGCCTGAAGGCTCAGACAAGATTGACATCCGTACAGGCGCTGAGATGGGAAATCTCCCTAGTAAGCCAAAGGCGATAAATCTTTTTGCGCCTATTCTTGTCCTTATCTTTGCTACAATTCTTTTAGATACGGATATGCAAAAGGGTGTACTTGTCACGCTTGCGTTTATGTTTGTCTTCTACCTGTGGCAGGGTCTTATGACACCGGAAGAATTTTCAGATGTAGCGCTTCAGGGACTCAAAAATATGATGCTCCCTCTCATGCTTATGATACTGGCCTTCCTCTTTGCCGAGGTAAATGAGCACATATACTTTACTTACTACGTAATCACAACGGCCACAAAGTACATGACACCGGCGCTTACGCCGCTTGCGGTCTTCATTGTACTTGCGATTACGGAATTTATCACCGGTACAAATTGGGGTATGTATATCATAGCTCTTCCGATTGTAATTCCGCTTGCCATGAATATAGACGCAAATGTCACTCTTACAGTGGCAGCAGTGCTCTCGGCAGGAGTATTCGGCTCGCACGTATGCTTCTACTCAGATGCCACTGTAATCACATCGGCTGCGACAGGCTGCGATAATTTCCGTCATGCAATCACGCAGGCGCCTTTTGGACTTCTGGCAGCCCTCATATCCGCTATTTTGTATCTCATAGCAGGTTTTGTATTTTAGTATACATTATCAAATTATTTGTTACAAGGAAGATTTGGGGCGTTAGCTGTCTGCAGGCCCT
>CAVHIG010000100.1:0-2130 GCA_963636105.1 Anaerovoracaceae bacterium | reverse complement strand
TTGTGAGGTATATAGACGCATCTACTTTAAAATTTATTGTAGATTTTAGCCGAAAAAGCGAAAATCTACAATAAATCCTCAAAGGTAGTTTTAAAAAGTATACATCTCCAAAATCAGTAAACAATGTGAAAAGCATATAATTTTGCAATAGAAGGGAAAACGGATGATAGAGAATATAAATTGGTATCCTGGCCATATGAAAAAGACGCGCGAGCTCATCGCGGAAAATCTCAAAATGGTGGATCTTGTAATAGAAGTCGTGGACGCAAGGATTCCGCAGTCGAGCCGTAATCCGATAATCGATGAGCTTGTCAAAAATAAGCAACGCCTCATCATATTGAATAAAAGCGACCTTTCAGATGCCGCAGAAAACGAAAAATGGACTGAATATTTTATAAAAAGCGGTGCGGGCGCCCTTGCCATGAATTGCAATTCCGGCGGAGGAGCGGCAAAGCTGCTAAAAAAACTTTCGGAGCTTCAGGCCGAAAAAAATGAGGGTCAGCTCAGGCAAAAGCCGCTTCGCATGATGATAGTGGGCGTCCCGAATGTAGGAAAATCCTCACTCATAAATCGCCTTACCGGAAAAAAAAGCGCAAAGACAGGCGACAGACCGGGTGTGACACGCGGCAAACAATGGCTCAATCTCGAAAACAATATGCAGCTTTTGGACACTCCCGGAATCCTTTGGCCAAAATTTGAGGATCCGAAGGCCGGGCTGAATCTGGCCTTTTGCGGTTCCATTAAGGACGAAATCCTGGACGTTTCCGAGCTTGCGCTTGAGCTTATCGACGTCCTCAGAAGGGAATACCTTGACCTTTTGTCGCAGCGGTACAAGCTTCCATACGAGGATATTTGCGGCCTTTGCGGAAACGGCGGAGGCTCGGGAAACTGCGAGACTTGCAAAAACAGCGCAGTTTCCGCAGACGAAGAGGAATTGTACAACGAAGATGGCGAGCCTATAAGCCCGGCGCTTTATCTTATGGAGATGATAGCGAAAAAGCGCGGCTTCATTTTGCCGGGGAAAAGGATAGATTACGAGCGCTGTGCACGCACACTGCTTGACGAATTCCGTGCTGGAATCATCGGCAGAATTACATTGGAGAAGTGCAACTAAAGCGCGAAAAAGCAAAGAAAGAAAAAAGACAAGCAAATTAGAAGGCCTTGGTAAGCAAATCAGGAAAGCTAAATAAAAGTAAAAAAATGGCAAATAAGTAAAATGGCCTAGGAAAGCGGACCGGAAAAGCAGCTGTAGGTAAAAGACAGGTAAAAGGATTAGAAGGCCTAGAAAAGCAGACCCGGGAAAACAGCTGTGAGAAAAAAGACAGGCAAAGCAGGTGAGCTAAAATGACAAAGCAGGAAAGAGAAGAAAAGCTCCGCGCAAGGCTGGCGGAGATGAAAATATATGAAAATTCGCTGAGAGAGGGCGGTATTTGCTATATTGCGGGAGTGGACGAGGTCGGAAGAGGCCCGCTTGCAGGACCTGTGGCTGCTGCTGCTGTCGTACTCCCGGCGGATTTTGATGTTCTTGGAATAGATGACTCGAAAAAAATTTCAGAGAAGAAAAGAGAAGAACTTTATGGTATAATAAAGGACAAGGCGCTGGCTTATGGCTTTGGCTTTGTGGAAAATGATGTGATAGATGAGATAAATATCCTGAATGCCACAAAGCTTGCGATGAAAAAGGCGATAGAGGAGTGTAATCGTATGCTTGGATCCGGGAAAGCTTGCGGGCATACGGGGCATACGGCGGACGGCTGTGATGCGGCAGATGGCAAGGCCGCGCAAGTTCAGCATGTACTTATAGATGCGCTTACGCTTGATGAGGTGGAAATTCCGCAGACCGGCATTATAAAGGGTGATGCAAAGAGCGTGTCGATAGCGGCGGCCTCGATACTGGCAAAGGTGGAGAGAGACCGGCTCATGAGGGAGTACAGCGAGGTGTATCCTGATTATGGCTTTGAGAGCAACAAGGGTTATGGCACAAAGGCGCATTATGCCGGCATCGCAAAAGTCGGGATTTGCCCGATACATCGGAAAACATTTTTGAAAGGAATTTTGTAATATCATACTTTTTCAAACTACCTTTGAAGCTTTGGGGCTAAAGCTGTCTTTGGAGGCTCGGCCTACACC
>CAVHIG010000099.1:0-2156 GCA_963636105.1 Anaerovoracaceae bacterium | reverse complement strand
TCAGCGAGGCAAATATCACTACGGTTTTGCCGTAATAATAGGTTCCCACCTGATTATAACCCGGGTTTTTCAGAAGCTTGAGCTGTACCTGATCCATGCGGTAGCTCTGCCAGAGCTTGAAGCCTGTCTCCGCGCCGTAGTCGGCTGTATAGCGGGTCAGTCCGTATTTGATTAGATCCTCAAGATACTCTGCGAACTGATCATCGAGAGGTACGTCGACAAGGAAGCAGTTTTCACCGTCTGATGACAGAAATCCGTTAGCCAGAATGTATTTCAGTGCGTGCTCCAGCTGCTCATGGGTATAATCTCCGATGGCCTCCGATAGCCTTACCTCTATCGCAGACAAACTCGTAATACCATGGATTACACTGTCAAAAATGAGATACTCATGCTGACGTACAAGGGGAAGCATTTCGGAGAGATAATTGGCGAAAGTAATCTGTTGTTCGATAAACACAGGCAACAGTTTTGCGTCTTCATCGCTGTCATCCAGAATTCCGTGGAGGAAATTGTAGTAGGAAACACATTTCTTACCGCCGATTTTGATGCTCATAAACCGAAGCAAATCAGGTGCACAGTCGTTATTTAGATAGTCCATGTGCTTTGGGTAGGCCTCAGCACAGATATACTTTCGGAAGTTGAAGTAATCCTGCTTGAGGTATACGAGACTGTTGAAATTTTCCTTCTCGATATAGCTGATGATTTCCTCTTTGCTCAGGTCATCAATGTGAATCTCAACGCCGTAATTATCAAGCCCGATTGCCTTAAAATCGTCCTGTACAAGCGACATCATCAGCCGCTTTTCAAGCACAAAATTCTCTGAGAGAGACGAGAGAGCAAAGGCTATCTGCACGCTTCGCTTATAGCTGTTGCCGATGAAGTCGAGCACGGTGACATATTGCTTGTTGTTGTATTTTCTAAGGCCTCGACCGAGTTGCTGGATGAAAATGGTGGATGATTCGGTAGGACGCAGGAATAGTACCATGTTGACGCCCGGAATGTCGACACCTTCATTGAGAATGTCTACAGTGAAGAGAATTTCAAGCTCCTTTTCATCACTCTGCAGGTCGTTATAGGCGCGGATACGCTCGCCGATATCGTTTCTGCCTGTGAGATATGCTGTCTTATAGTGTTCACGCATCATCTCGCACATCATGCGGGCGTGGGTCACATTCCGGCAGAAGGCTAATGCTTTCAACTTTCCTTCGGGACGGTGCTTCTCAATCTCCCGGGTGATGAAATCGCCGTGCTCCGCCGTGGCCAGCTGCGCCACCATTTTGCGTTCCTCGCTTTTTGTGAGGCCATAGTTGATGAGCTCATCGCGAATGCCAAAATAATGAAACGGCACGACAAGGTCGTTGATTATAGCATCGCGCAGGCGAAGCTCATAGGGAACGTTTTTATCAAATAGGTCGAATACGTCCTGATTATCCATGCGTTCCGGAGTTGCAGTAAGCCCCAGCAGAAATTCCGGCTCGAAATAGCCGATAATTTTCCTATAAGTCTCCGCTGTGGCATGGTGGCATTCGTCTACAATGATATAGTCAAACCAGTCCTTCGGGAAAAGCTCCAATGACTTTGCCGTCGTGATATTGGTCGCAAATACGAAATCCGCATCCAACTCCTTGCTCTCGCCGCTGAAAATGCCATAGGTGACCGAATTCCCGAACACATCTTGAAAAGTTTCCAGAGATTTCTTTAGGATTGAGCCCTCGTGAACGATGTAAAGAAGCCGCTTTGGAGAGAAATTCAACGCATCAAACGCCGCAAGATAGGTTTTTCCGGAGCCTGCCGCCGCAACGACCAGTGCGCGGGATGTGCCGACGGTGCGGTAACGGTTCAGCTCCTTCAGAGCCTTTCGCTGCATGAAGTTCGGCTTGATATTCGCCGTATGCAAATCATAATCCATATCCCAGCGCTCAATAGCAAAGTTGAGTTTACTCGAGTAGAGATTGATAATCTCTGCGCTCAATGGATGGGTAGCCGCCCACTTCTCCTCGAATTCATACATAGCATCGGTGAACAGAGCTGAGGCTTTTTCTGTCGACACTGCAACATCCCACTCCACATTCTTGAGAAGCGCGTAGCGTGTGATGTTTGAAGAACCGACGATTACCTCGCATCTGTCGGCGTATTCAAAGAGATAGCCCTTGGAG
>CAVHIG010000098.1:0-2180 GCA_963636105.1 Anaerovoracaceae bacterium | reverse complement strand
ATATAGCACTGGTCGATACTATTGTATCCAGCATGCAGATAATAAATCAAATTTATCTTTTAACAGGCAGACTGCCGGAGCGCATAGGAAATCGCTATGAATCGACATACCCGTATGACACCTTCCCTACAAAGGATGGAGAAAGTGTCGTAATAGCCTGCGCAAATGACAAATTCTGGAAAATACTCTGCGGCCTTATGGGACGTGAAGACCTTATAGAAAATCCCGATATGAAGGACAACAGATCACGAGTAAAGAATCACGAGATGGTAAAGCCTATCGTGACAGAGTGGACAAAAACGCTGAACTCACAGGAGATTATAGATACACTTCTCGAAAAAGGCGTGCCGGCCGCGCCTATATACAATGTGGCACAGGTAGCAGCTGATCCGCATATCGCAGGTGACAGAGAGATGATTATCGAGGCTGAATATCCGAGAGTAGGCAAAATAAAGCTTACTGGCTCGCATATAAAATTGAGCGAAACAAAGCCAGGCTTCAGATTTGAGGTATATCATGAGCTGCTCGGATACTCTGAGGAGGAGATCCGAAGTCTCAAGGAGGAGGGTGTCATCTAATGAGCTTTCCGAAGAAAATAAATGTTATAGAGGTCGGTCCGCGTGACGGCTTTCAAAATTTAAAAACCTACATTCCGGCAGAGACCAAGATCAAGGAAATAGAGCTTCTCATAGCATCAGGCGTAAAATCCATAGAGGTCACATCCTTTGTGCACCCGAAAGCGATTCCGCAGATGATCGACGCCGTGGAGGTAGCTACCGCAATTTCCGCAAAGTACAAGGAGGAGCTGAATCTGATGGCTCTTGTACCCAATGCGAGAGGCGCAGAAAACGCCCTGAAGTGCGGTATAAAAAACGTGGCCTATGTAATCTCAGCCAGCGAAGCGCACAACAAGGCCAACGTAAATAGGACAGTAGCGGAATCTCTTGAAAATCTCAGAGTGCTTATAAAGAATCTTCCTGAGCTTGAGGTGAGGCTCGATGTGGCAACGGCGTTTGGTTGTCCGTTTCTCGGGGCGGTGCCGGAGGAGTCGGTATTTTCGCTCATAGATTCGGCATTGGATGCGGGGGTAAAGGAGATAGTCCTTTGCGATACGATAGGAGTGGCGCATCCTTCGCAGGTTGGACAGCTTTCAAGACTGGTGCTTGAGAAATTTCCAAGAGTGCCGGTGACGTTGCATCTTCACGACACAAGAGGTATGGCTATAGCAAATATCATAGCTGGAATTGATGCGGGCATCACCTCTGTAGAAGGCTCCGTAGGAGGCCTGGGAGGCTGTCCGTTTGCACCGGGAGCTGCCGGAAATGCGGCTACCGAAGACATAATAAATATGCTTCATTCAGAAGGAGTGGAGACAGGCATAGATTTTGATAAGTATAGGCTGGCGGTGGATTATGTGAAGGAAAATATTCAACAGAATTTGACCAGCCATATGGTAAACGCTTGCCAGTACAAGGGTATAAAGTAGGAGGATTTAGGAGGCTTTATGGAATACACAGAAGATTTGAAGGGAAGATGCAGGGTATGTACCTGCAACATAGGTGAGCCGGCTCCCATACCTCAGGAAGGGAAATTCTGCTATGTAAAGGAAGTCAAGGATATCTCGGGCTTCAGTCACAGCGTCGGGACTTGCGGACTCAAGCAGGGAGCCTGCAAGCTTTCGCTTAATGTCAAAAATGGAATTATTGAGGAAGCATTGATTGAGGTGCTGGGCTGCACGGGGATGACTCAGTCTGCTGCGATGGCAGCGGAAATACTTCCGGGCAAGACGATTCTTGAGGCATTGAATACAGATTTGGTGTGCGACGCCATAAATGTCGCCATGAGAGAATTTTTCCTCGCGATGGCATATGGAAGGACACAGACGGCATACTCAAAGGATGGACTTATGGTAGGCTCTGCTCTTGAGGATTTGGGGCGCGAACTGCGTAGTCAGGTCGGCACGGCTTACGGTACCGTATTGAAGGGTCCTAGGTATCTTGAAATCACGGAGGGCTATGTAAATAAGCTTGCGCTTGATGAAAACAGTGAAATCATAGGGTATGAATATATAAATTTCGGAAAAATGATGGAACTCATAAAAAGCGGGGCATCGGCAGAAGATGCATTGAAGGCTGCGACAGGTACTTATGGCAGGTATGATGAAGCGGCGAGCTACATCG
>CAVHIG010000097.1:0-2234 GCA_963636105.1 Anaerovoracaceae bacterium | reverse complement strand
GGATAGGACAAAGCATGATAAAAAGCTACAAAGACATGCAGGTCTGCTATCTCAATACCATCCAATATAGCTGAAGGCTATCTAAGAGGCTCAGACAAAGAATTGCAGCACTTCCTCTCTATGCAAACGGCTCAAATGCCGAGCTGGAGACACAGCTGATCCTTTGTATAAGATTAGGCTATATCTCCGAGGAAGAAGCAGGAAAAGCACTCGGATTGATTGACGAGGTAGGCAAGATGCTCAGAGCACTTATAAGTAAGTTGACAATTAGAAGAGAATGATTATTATAAGAGCAGTTACCACTTAGCAGATAGCGCTTAGTGAAATGAAGCTTTTCGCCGGAGTGCGAAAAGCAACTAAGGGCTAACAGCGAACGGTTAACAGCTCAAGAACTTCCTAAAAATTACGTAATGAGGAAAAAATATAATAGGAGGAAAACGAAAATGATGAACATACTCACAAAGAAGCGCGGCAAGAAGGGCTTCACACTCATGGAGCTCCTCATAGTAGTAGCTATCATAGCTATACTCGTAGCTATATCTATTCCTGTGTTCAGCTCACAGCTTGAAAAGGCAAGAGAAGCTACAGACGTAGCAAATATGAGAGCAGCAAAGGCTTGCGCAGTTACTAGATATCTTACTAACGATCCGGATCTTGGATTTGATTCGGCAAAGACATCAGTGGATTTGTATTACGATGCAGCAAAAGGTACACTTGAATCTGCTAAAACTAACATTACTGCTTATGGCAAGGGTACTGCTACTGATGGTAAGGTAGACACTACTACCTATCAAGATGCTACTGGAGGTACATCTACAGCTAAGTCGAATGCAACAGTAGATCACACCAACCAAATACTGAAAGTGACCATTGTAAGTGATGGTACTGTTACAGTTGTTTGGGAAGCTAAATAAAGCTTAATTTGTGTATTGTATAAATAAAATGCGAGATGCTTTTTATGTGACTTGGTAAAAAAAGTTTACAAGAATCAAGATTCTATTTGCGAAAGACAGATTTATGTTTATTGCGTTTCTATTCTATCTTATAAGTTATTGAAAGAATATTTCTTGGCTTGAGATACAAGATATTGAGTATCCTATAAGACTCGTTTTCTATAGGATACACCATAAAGTATTTCCTTTCGGGGCTTTTTGAAAGATTGAAAAGTGATTGGCGGATTTCTGTACAGTAAATACAAATCTGAGCTTGGCGTAGGTCTATTTGTCAGTGCAATAGCTTTTGTGAAGGCAGAGAGCCAAAAGAAAGCTACTTTTGTAATCGATAGCTAATGCATTGAATTACGAAATGGAATTGCCAGGTTTAAAAAAACAAGCGGCTGAGTGTTTGCATATTTATCATGCAAGCAAGCTAATCCGGTCTACCAATCTGTGCCAAGGCGGAGCACCCATACTCCGATGGCGAGGTGAAGTGAGCGGGAGCACCCATACTCCTGCGGCGAGCTGAGGAAGGCGGGAGAGTAAGCTTCTTTTCACGAGTTCCGAAAGGGACGAAAAAAGGGAAGCGGCTGCTTGAAACAAAAAATGACAGCGGTGCGCGGCTTTGGGGCCGGGCATTGCAAAGTAATTTAAATAGCTATTTAAAAGACTGAATTTCTGATCTGCGGAGGCTCCCTCGCCGAGGGGTGCGGCATGAGAGCTTTCGCAAGGTCAGATTTTTATTTTTTAAGGCAGCTTTACCAAATTAGAGCGGCAAAGACCACCGACGCCGTTTCCGCAAAATCAAACGAAGTCTCTGAGAGGACTTACGAATTACGGGCTTTTGCGGCAGGGAAGGCCCCAGAGCTGTGAGCACGAAGAAAGCCGCCTGCGGGGAGATAGAGCCGTTTTTACGAAGGCTAAGAAGAACATATGGATGCCAAATAGGCATCCATATGTTGATTAAAGAGAGTTATTGGTATTATACATGTTTATCGATGCTATACACGTTTGTCGATAATAACTATAGCTTTTGTATTTCGTCCGCAGATAGGCCGGTGATGTTGCTTATGATAGGAAGGGCTATCCCTGCATATTTCATAGCCTTTGCATTTTTGAGTTTTTCTTGTGCCGCGCCTTGTGAAATTCCTTGTGAAATTCCGCGTGCCATTCCGCGCTTCTCACCAATCTCAATCCCGGCGGCACGTCCTTGAGCCATACCTCTTGCATACCCAATATCTATTCCGTCCAGCTCCCTGAGCTCGCCGTATCTTTCCTTTGTAAGTTCTCCGTACATCT
>CAVHIG010000096.1:459-2262 GCA_963636105.1 Anaerovoracaceae bacterium | reverse complement strand
CTACGCCCTCTTCCTCCGCAACCGCCTTGATTCCGCTGGCCGCGAAGCACTCCATCGTATCGCAGCCTATAGCAGCAGCCTCGGCTACGATTATCTTAGCTGGTTCGGCTTTCTTTACCTCACGAATCACTGCTCGCACTACATCGGGACTTGTGCATACTGCACTTTCCGGTGGAGCTACATGCCCCGCGTTTGGCTTGAGCACGACCGTGCTCCCTTTTTCAATCATATTTGTAACGCCGCCCATAAGATCAAATACCTTGCTTACACTCTCCTGAGTGGTCTTTTCCTTTGCCAAAGCGACTATAGATTTTTTCATACTTCTCACCTCATTCTTTCTGAAGCGTACTTATTGCTTTACTCCTCCGACTGTTCCTGAAGGAATTTTACAGCCATCAGGCAGCCCGGATAGCGATGATTATAGATCTCACTGTACATATTGTTTGCGTCCGTTCCCATGGAATAGAGACCCGGGATTACCTTGCCCTCTGGAGTGATTGCATTCATATTGTCGTTTGTCAATACACCGCCGAGAGCTCCGCAGCCTGTCGGACAATAGCGAGCAACATAATATTTTCCGCCCTTTATAGGCTTCATATATTTTGCGGACTTATAGAAATCAAGGTCGAAGTTGCCTGCCATGGAATTATATCTCTCCAAGGTCTTTTCAAGATTCTTCTGATTTACGCCAAGCTCCTTGCAAAGCTCATCGAGCGTATCAAACTCATAAAAGCCCTTCGGACGCGGATCGTTTTCATGCATAAATGCCAGTGGATTGTCAAGGATTTCACCTCTCTTATACATGTCCACTTCTTTATCCCAGTCGTCTATCCTCTTTACGTTGTGCTGAACGGTCACATATTCGAGCCCGTGCTTCTTATAATAATCCAGGATTTCATCGTTGATAATCATAAGGAACTGACGTCCTGGACGATGCGCAGCTATCTCATAGATGTAATCCGCATTTGAAATCACTTCCTCATTCATAAATCTGTTTCCATCCAGGTCTACTACGAGGTTGAACTGATGCATGGTCTCGCCGATAGTTTTAAAGATATCGGTTACTCCTACGACAAAGCAATCGCCTCTCTTATAGAGATCTGCCTTTGCGGCACCCGCATCCCAGCACATACGTAGTCCATCACCTGTAAGTCCCGGAATTCCCAGACCCATGCCGTCCGATGTGCCGTCATCTCCAAATACCAGAAGTGCCATTTCCGGGCAGTTTACGAAGCCGCCTGTGCCTACAAGCACCGCACCGCCATATGCGTTTACCTCTTCGCCGTTTTCATCTACGCCCTTCACTCCGCAGGCATATCCTTCCTCATCGAAGATAATTTCTTTTGCAACTACGTTGAAGACATATTCCACACCCAAAGATTTTGCGCGGTCCGTCATAGCCTTCTGGCACACGGCTCCCGCTCTCTCTGTCGGTTTATCGGATCCCGGCACCTTGAAAATATGCCATGTAGGCTTCGCTTCCGGTGAATATTTGTACGCCCCTACAAAGCGCACGCCCATGCCCTCAAGCCACTCTATTGTCGAGGCTGACAATCCCCAAAAGCGCCTTACGAGCCTTGGATTTACCTTCCAATGGCTGTAATCCATAAAATCCTCAAAGGCTTCCTGCACTGTGAGCGTCTCCATCTGCTGGTTCTGAATGTATGACTCTGCCGCTGCGAGTCCGTTTCCCATATTTGCGGCTCCTCCCGTTGTAGTGGATTTTTCCAGAATAACTACGGATGCGCCCCTTTCTGCTGCCGTAATGGCCGCTGCCTGACCTGAAGCACCCGCACCTACTAT
>CAVHIG010000096.1:0-407 GCA_963636105.1 Anaerovoracaceae bacterium | reverse complement strand
AATCAGCTTCAAATTCTCTCATATCAAAGCTCTCCTTTTCTCTCCTTCATTCCTTTATGTTTCAGATTTTAAATTTCGAGCAATGCAAACGTCTTACTGTCTTTCAATTCCGGTCTATTCTCAAAGAAAGCCAACTTTGCTTCCTCTATCGTCTTATGCCCATCCGGAATAAATTCCAGCCTTCTCATTGACTCTTCGCCCTCAAGCACTCTGAGACCGCCCCTTGCAAGCGCAAGCATTTCTCTCTCTCCCGCTGCCACGATAACAGGAGCCATCTTTCCTACACGAGACTCTATGAGTTGCGTAAACTTCTTAGAATTTGCGATGCCGCCGGTCAGGATTATAGCGTCAGCTTCTCCGCAGAGTACGGCAAAATGCTCACCTATAGCCTTGCATACCTGATATCC
>CAVHIG010000095.1:0-2306 GCA_963636105.1 Anaerovoracaceae bacterium | reverse complement strand
GAGGATTTATTGTAGATTTTCGCTTTTTCGGCTAAAATCTACAATAAATTTTAAGGTAGATGCGTCTATATACCTCACAAACCGGAAATTATGACCTATAACTTTACATAATTGTAATTATATACAATACATTATATGTAATTTCAACCATAATTATGCCGAAATGTCAATATGTAGATTTTCCGTTTTCAAATTTATTGTAGATTTTTCGATTTTAGCTGCTTTTCTACAATAATTTTATTGAAAAATCATAAATATAAAAAATAGGGGACTTTTGAAAGTCCCCTGATGCGTCATATTAGTCTTCTTTAGTCTTAATCTTTGCAGCCTTACCTGTTCTCTCACGCATATAATTGAGCTTTGCTCTTCTTACATCACCGCGTCTTACAACTTCGATCTTCTCGATTCTTGGTGAGTGAATAGGGAATGTCTTCTCTACTCCTACGCCAGAAGCGATTCTTCTTACTGTGAATGTCTCGTGTATGCCGCCGTTCTGTCTCTTAAGTACGAAACCTTCGAAAATTTGAATTCTTTCTCTGTTTCCTTCCTTAATCTTGATGTGCACTTTTACAGTGTCGCCTATTCCAAAGCTCGGAATATCATTCTTCATGTATTCCTGTGTTATTGAATCCATCACGTTCATTGTTATTCTCCTCCTTCCTTCCCAAGACGTTCGTGGTTCAAAATCCTCACGCGTACCGCGCCCAGAGGAACGCCCGTAATAACCTCAATTATTATATTACACAGCCCGGCAAATTGCAAGCAAAAAATCGAATATGCGGCTGGAATTTTTTTCGAATTAGTGGTAAAATTATTGCTGTGCCAAAAACAGATTGAAGCATTTATAACTAAATTTTAAAAAGTATACATTTCGGGAGATTTTTATAGATATGAACAAAAAGGAAGTAAGCGAAATAAAAAAGCGCCTTGCGCCGGAAAAGGATAGCATAAGCCGCATATATGGCTGCTATGTCAATGCCTCAAGAGAAATCGTCACAACCCTGGACCTTTCTGTGGGACTCATGGAGCAGGAAGAAGCCGAGCTTTACTTTAAATTGCTAAAAAAGACACTTTCCGGCTCATTAGGGAAAAACTTACTTGACATAGAATTCAGCACCGCCCAGGTCGAAAACAGCGACGAACACCGCCTGCTGCAAGGCCTGCGCAGTTGCCGCCTCAACGATGAAGGACTGCGAAGCGCTCTCTACAATCGAATTATTGAATCGCTCAATTTCGGAGACGACAGCTATGTGATATTGCTGGCCTCCGACTCATATGACATACCTTTCAAAGGCAGCGATGATGAGGTGTTCGATGAGGGTGGCAGCGAGGTTTTTGACTATATTCTCTGCTGCATATGCCCGGTCAAGGATGCAAAATCCGCGTTGCGCTATTTCGCGGATGAGCACAGCTTCAGGAGCGCTTCGACCGGTCACATTTTGAGCTCGCCAGAGATAGGCTTTCTCTTTCCGGCCTTCGATGATCGCAGTACAAATATTTACAACGCACTCTATTATAGCCGCGACCTTGTGGACATTCACGAAGACTTTATCACGGGAGTTTTTCAGACGGAGAAAATTCCTATGGCCTCAGCATCCCAAAAGCAAGTCTTTAGCGATGTGCTGGCTGAGTCTCTCGGTGCGGACTGCAGCCTGGATACTGTAAAGGCTCTGCACGGCGAAATTCGCGAGAGAATGCTTGTGCACAAGGAAAGTCACGATCCGGAAATGCCGGAGATTAGCGTAAATGATATGGATGATGTGCTGGAGGCGAGCGGCATCTCGAGCGAGAAGATTTTGGCATTTCACGAAGCCTGCAGCCAGAGCTTTAGCGAGCAGGAGGCATTTAATCCGGAGAATTTGATGGAAGCCAATAAGTTTATGATGTCTACTCCGCAGGTCAAAATCACGATAGATCCCGATTACATAGATCACATCAAGGCGGAAATTGTGGATGGCAGGCCGTGCATTGTGATTCCCGTCGAGGATGGGGTCTCAGTGAACGGAATAGATATAAATATAGAGCACAGGTGAAAGATATTTTGAGCGGGGTTATTTTCTATTTTTGAGCAGAAGAAAATAGCCCCGTTGCTTTATTATAAAAAAAGAACGTTGGAATTTCCAACGTTCTATGGTGACCCCATCGGGAATCGAACCCGAGTTACCGCCGTGAAAGGGCGATGTCTTAACCGCTTGACCATGGGGCCTTAAAAAAACCGGCAACGTCCTACTTTCCCAGGCAGCTTCCCGCCAAGTATCATCAGCGCTAAGGAGCTTAACTTCTGTGTTCGAGATGGGAACAGGTGT
>CAVHIG010000094.1:0-2323 GCA_963636105.1 Anaerovoracaceae bacterium | reverse complement strand
TTTACTTCCTATGGCAATCAACACAGAAAATACTGTTCTCAAGCCTGCTACATTTCCGGACGCTTTGGGCGGGAGGTATCCGCTCGTGACTAAAAAATATAGAGCCCGGCTTGAGCAATACTTGTCATCCATGATGCAGGCAAGGCAGATGCTCTCGCAGGGTATCATTGTTCAGGCGGACTACGCCAAAATTGATACGATAATTGCCGCAAAATATGGCCTTGAATCATGTAATCTGTACCGTGGAATTGACTTGCTATATAAGGAAGTCAGAGGTAATATGCCACACTACGAGGAGGTGATTACATGCCCAAAATAACAACAATTGAGGCAATGCCTACGCTGGAGCGTAAGAAACGTGTAGCCGGATATAGCCGAGTTTCCACTGGTAGGGACGCCATGCAGCATTCGCTTTCGTCACAGGTCAGTTATTTCAGCACGCTGATTCAGGCCCATAACGACTGGATATATGCAGGCGTTTATGCCGATGAAGCAAAAACAGGTACTAAAGGAAACAGGCCGGAGTTTCAAAGGCTGATGGCCGATTGCCGCGCCGGTAATATCAATATGGTGATTACAAAGTCCATTTCCCGCTTTGCCCGAAACACTGTCACACTTCTGGAATCTGTCCGGGAGCTCAAAGCGCTGGGGGTGGACGTTTTCTTCGAAGAACAGAATTTGCACACCATTAGTGGCGACGGCGAACTGATGTTGACCATCCTTGCCAGCTATGCGCAGGAAGAATCAAAGTCCGTCAGTGACAACATGAAATGGCGTATCAAGAAAAATTTCGAAGAAGGCAAGCCTTGGGACGGTACTCTTCTTGGATACCGTTACAAAGACGGCAAGTATGTCATACAGCCGGAAGAAGCTGAAACGGTAAGGCGCATATTTGAGCTATATCTTTCTGGGCATGGATATGCAGCTATTGCCAAAATTCTCAATTCCGAGGGCCGTGTAACGCGATATGGTAATAATTGGCTTTACAACTCGATCCGGAAAATTCTCCGCAATGACACCTATACAGGAAATCTTACACTTCAGAAAACTTTCCGGGAGGACCACATAAGCAAGCGCATTCTCATCAATCACGGTGAGATGCCTAAGTACTATGCCGAAGAAACTCATGAGGCAATTATCGATCAGGAGACTTTCGGCAAGGTTCAGGCTGAAATTGCCCGCCGTGCTGCAAGCCGAAAAAAGCCACCAGAGCACAGAACCGCTTATCCATTTACCGGGAAACTGACCTGCGCTATTTGCGGGAAAAACTACCACCGAAAAAATAACGCAAGGGGCCCTATATGGATATGCCCGACATTTGTCCTGTACGGAAAAAGTACCTGTGCATCGAAGCAGATACCGGAAGATATACTTCTATCGGTTTCGGCAGAAATGTTGGAGCTATCTGAATTTGACGCTGCCGTGTTTGACGAAAAGGTATCTGGCATTCAGGTTTGCCCCGGCAACAAATTGATTTACCGAATGTCAGGCGACACAGAACAAGAGATTGTTTGGAAAGACCGTTCACGCAGAGAAAGCTGGACACCGGAGATGAAAGAAAAAGCCCGTCAGAGAGCACTGGCGAGAAATGGAGACAAAACATGCCAAAAATAACAAAGATACCAGCAACAATAGACCCGAAAACGCATTTGCCGGAAATGAGCAAGCAAAAACGCCGCGTTGCCGCTTATGCTCGCGTTTCCACCGACAGTGACGAGCAGTTCAGCAGCTTCGCGGCACAGACCGAATATTACACCAACTTAATCTACTCAAACCCTGAATGGCAATTTGTCGGAGTATTTACTGATGAAGGTATCAGCGGTCTGAACACAAAAAAGCGCGAGGGTTTCAAAGAAATGATTGATACGGCCCTCACAGGAGCCATCGACCTGATTGTTACAAAATCCGTCAGCCGCTTTGCCCGCAACACAGTAGACAGTCTGAGGACTATCCGCAACCTGAAGAAAGTTGGCTGCGAGGTATATTTCGAAAAGGAAAACATATTCACTTTTGACGGCAAAGGCGAGCTGCTGCTGACGATTATGTCCTCACTGGCTCAGGAAGAGAGCCGCTCCATTTCAGAAAATGTTACGTGGGGTCAGCGCCGGAGCTTTGAAAGCGGAAAAGTCCACCTTCCATATGGTCGATTTCTTGGGTACGATAAAGGCGAAGACGGAAAACCAGCCATCAATGCGGAGCAGGCTGCGGTAGTGGAGCTTATCTATAGGCTTTTCCTTGATGGAAAGACAGCTTGCGGGATTTGTAGAGAATTGGAGATACGCGGTATTGCGGCACCGAGTGGCGGTTCAAAATGGCACGCCGG
>CAVHIG010000093.1:0-2363 GCA_963636105.1 Anaerovoracaceae bacterium | reverse complement strand
TTACGCAGTCGATGAAACGGCTCAAGGCAGGTGATTTTTCCTCACCCTGTCGAAGTGCCATGCCAAGCTCGCGATAGAAAGGGGGATCCATAAGACGTACATTTACATCATCTGCAGTAGTCTTGTTTAAATTTTTTATTATAAGTTCCGGCAGTAGCGCAAGTCCAAGGCCTTCTCGCACCATGTAGACGATAGTATAATCCTGATTCGAGGTAAATCGCGTCTTTATAGGCACGTTTTGCTTGGCAAAATAGCGCGTGATATCCTCATCAGGTCCATCTGTCGAACGACACATCAAAAAAGGCTGCTCACGAAACTCTTCTGCCGGCAGCCGCTCAAAGGATGTCAGAGGATGCTCGGGTGGCAAGATTGCATAATAGGGATCCTTCTTGAGATGAATCCACTTGTAGTTATGATATGGCTGGCGTGAAATAAAGGCAATGTCTATATACCCGTTTGTCAGCCAGTCCTCTAAACGATGAATGCTGTTTTCTTCCAAAAGCTCAATCTCTATATGCGGATACTTTTTCTCAAAGCGAGATATTATCTTCGGCATCCATGCGCTGGCCACTGTAGGAAATACACCGACGCGGATATGTCCGGTTTCTATACCTCGCAGCATGTCATAGCGCTGATTGAGAAGATTATTCACCTTCACAAGCTCACGAATGAGAGGAAGCACCTCCCTTCCCTCGTGAGTCAGCTGTATACCCTTATTGCTACGTTTTAAAAGAGGAAAGCCTATCTCACGTTCCATGCTTTTCATCATACTTGTTATGGCAGGCTGCGTATATCCAAGCTCTTCACATACCTTGGCAAAGCAGCCCTTTTCCAATGCGTTCAGAAAAACTTCATATTTCTTTATATCCATTGATGCTTCCTCCCCGTTACAAATTAAAACCGCATATGTGATTCCATACAAAATATTTTATCATAGCCGAACTTCTTTCTCAAGGCTATGATAAAATTTGTAGCAGTCTGTATATGCAAAAGAAGGCACCCTGTAGCTTGGTGCCTTCTTTAAACGTTTACATATGTGAGCTGTGAGCTCTTGCTTGCTTTTCGGTCCCGAAGGTAGGTGTAGGCCGAACTATTCATGCCCCATAACGGTCACATGCAGACCTGCGTCACTCAGTATCCTGCGCGCAGTCTCCAGCACCTCATCCGGAGGCGTCTCAAATTCCTCCTGCTCAATCCCAGCCTCACGTGCCTTGCCTATACCCATATTATGATAAGGCAGGAGATTTACCGTATCAAGCCCCAGAGACAGCATGTAATCCCTCAGCGCAGATATATTGTCCTCGCCGTCATTTATTCCATGAATCATCGGCACGCGGATGACTATCTTCCTGCGTAGAGCCTCCTCTTCGCAGAGGCTCTCGAGGTTTCCGCGAATGAGATCAGGAAGGACACCGACATACTTTCTGTGTTTTTCCGGATTCATTACCTTCATATCATAAAGTACCACATCGCTCAGCACAGCCAGCTCACGCAAAGCTTCACGTGCGCCAAAGCCGCTTGTCTCAATCGCAAGACTGAAGCCGCGTCCGCAAATCTCGCGTGCAAGCTCCACTGCGTATTCTGCGTGTGCAAGCACCTCGCCGCCGCTCAGGGTAATCCCACCGCCGGACGACTCATAAAAGCCGCGATCCTTTTCGAGAATTTTCATGAGCCCCTCCGTCGTATACTCGACAGACTTCGTATATATCGCCTCCGTACAGCAGGCGTCTACGCAAGCGCCACAGCCATTGCAACGCGCACGGTCTATCTCTATGCGCTCACCTGAAAAGCTGATCGCTCCTATTGGACAGTTTTTGACGCAACGACCGCAGCGTATACAGCTTTTTTCGCGGTAAAGTACCACATATCTGCCGTCGAGCAGCTCTGGATTATGGCACCAGCGGCATGTAAGCGGGCAACCCTTTAAAAATACAGTTGTTCTGATCCCGGGGCCATCCTCGGTCGAAAATCGCTGGATACCACCTATATAGCTCATATACTGTCCTCCCTTTGGAAATATCTGTCTCTGGCAGCCTCTGCACAACTTCCATAAAAGGCAAATTCTGCCATAGACAATTTTGATCTAAATTCTTTATAAATTTAATAGGAAAAGCTTCTAAAATACTAGTCTGGACGATGCGATGTACGAGCAATCAAAGCTTCCTGTACATCTGAATCCAGCTCTACAAAGTAAGCGAGGTAGCCTGCTACACGTACAAGAAGGTTGCGGTAATTCTCAGGGTTCTTCTGAGCCGCACGCAGTGTAGCGTCGTCTACAACATTTATCTGGATATGCTCACCCATATTTGCAAAATATGTCTTTACAATGCTTCCCAGCACCTGCAGACCCTTTTCACCCTGAA
>CAVHIG010000092.1:0-2430 GCA_963636105.1 Anaerovoracaceae bacterium | reverse complement strand
CACTCGCATCCCCAGCATTCCAAAGGAGATAGCCGTATTCAGGCAGTTTGTCGTCTTACCCTCTGACTGCTCGCTGCTCGTGACCGCTATGACCTTGCAGCCCTGCTGCGGCAGCGAAAAAAGTATATTTGTACGCAGTGTCGTATATGCCTCACGCATTATAAACGGCGAGGTTTCGCTGAGGATGAAGCCTTCCTCTTCCTCCGGGGTCGCGTGGAGCCGCTTCTTCTTATTAAATACATCCATACCAAATAAGTCCATCTATTTCCTCCTGCTACATTGTCGAAGCATGTTTAATTCTTCAAAAGTCTAATTCGGCTTGCCTGGCAGACTTCCTATCTGTTTTCAGTGCTTCCGGCACCGCTCTGCCCTTCGGCTTTTCCGGCACCGCTCTGCCCGCCGGACTTTCCATAGCTGTAGCCATATCCGTAGCCGCCATAGCTATACCCACCGTAGCCATACTTGTATCCGTCCTTGCCATTGTGACGCATAGCCGCCGCAAGGTCAGGAATCCTGCCGATTACGGGATAATCCGCAATTTCCGCAAGCTGATCCTCCGTCTTTACTCTCGTATCCAAAAGCTCTGCCACAAACACCACCGCCGCCGCGAGCACCGCTCCGAGAAGCAGCCCTATCAATGTGTTTTTCATCACGTTTGGCGAAAACGGCTTCTGCGCCGCGTAGGCCTTGTCGACGATGATTACCGAGCTTCCTTCTATATATTCTGAAATCTTTTCGGTGGTAACCTCGGCAAACGCGTTTGCGATGCGGGCTGCCACTTCAGGATCCGGGTTTTCGATTCTTACGTAGAACACCTCCGTGTCGTCCACCGCCGAAGCGCTCATCATTTGCTCGACCTGTGCCTTGCTGTAGTCGAGGCCGGTCCGCCGCAGCACTTCGTCTATAAAGGTTTTGCTCTTTATCATCGCGATGTACGTGCTTACGAGGGATTTCGATGCGGCAATGTCGGAGGAAGAGATTATCTCCGATTGCACCTTTGTGGCGTTGTTTACGTAGAGGCGCACCTCCGAGGCATACATCGGCGTGATGAGGAAGGCTGTGATGAGGGCCGCTATGACCGCGCCCGCAACTGCCGTGCCTACTATCAGCTTGATATGCCGGAGAAACATTCCAAATAGTTCCACAAGTGATATTTCTTCCACTCCCTCGCCCATCGGGCCAGATTTTCCATTTTGTGTAAAACTTTGCATTCCGATTTTGCTTCCTTTTTTAAAATTTTGATTAAATTTGTAATTTTGGTTTTCGCCCCAGCGAAAAGCCACCCTTTTACAGCACTCCCTCCGCCATCGCCATCACGGCCTGGCGGCGCGCTTCCTTTTGGGAATTGTATTCGCTATTGAAATATTTTACTTTTTCCTTTATAGCCTTTTGCGACATGCCTGCCGCCGCGAGGTCCTTTTCCATATTTGATACAAGCGTGGCCACCGACGAATCCATGCCGGATTCCATCGCCGCCGCCCTGCTGCTGTACGAAGACGCCAGACTCGCGATGTCCTCCTTGCTGCCGCCCGCCGCCTTCAATGCCCGGTAGTCGGATTTCGCCGATGCCAGCAGGTTGTCCACAATCGCGTTGCCCTTGCTTTGAAGCGCCAGCATTCCGCTGTAATAATTGCTATATACACGCTCCGCCTCGGCATTTGCAGTGCTCGCGGAAACGTCGCCATTTCCGCCGTCGCCCGATTTGCCATTTGCATCCGAGCTGCCATCGCCCGAAGCCGAGCCCTTGCCGCCATTTGCGCCGGAGCCATTTCCATCGCCTGCGCCGGATTTCCCGCCGGAGCCGTCCGCGCCCGAAGCCTCCGCGGAAACATCGCCGTTTCCGCCGCCGGAGCCATCGCTAGAGCCGCCGCCGAGGTCCCCGCCAATCGTGCCATCCTTTATCTCCGCGAGTATTTCGCTTGTAATTCCGTCGATTTCGCCCTGTATGGCCTGCTTTTCCGCGTCGCTGATGCCGTCGTAGAGGAAATGCCGCACAAAGAGCACGCCCGCGACCAGCAGCACCGCAAGCACACAAAGCGCAACGACCAGTTTTTTCCTTTTCTTACTCATACCACCCATCCAATCCCAACCACAAAGCTCCAAGCTCACTACATATAGTCATTGATATCGATTCCAAAGAATTTTTCGCCGAGTATGCTCAGGTTCTGTGTGGAAATAAAGCCAATGTAGTACTTTACGCGCTCCTGTGTCGCGCTGCTGAATTTGTCATATTTTGCCTTTACCTTTTCGGCATTTTTCTCCACATTGTATGACTGATCCTTTTGGTAGGCCTTCATGCTCTCAAGGACGCTCTCAAGGAGAGGAAGCACCTGCTTCTTATCCGCTGCCACTGTGGAAGCTTCTATCTTCGGTATAATCGTCTCTTCTATCGAACGGATTGTGCCCTTCACCGCGCTCATCGTCTGGTAG
>CAVHIG010000091.1:0-2456 GCA_963636105.1 Anaerovoracaceae bacterium | reverse complement strand
GTGTGGCAGCCTTATCTCTTCACTTACTATCTCACTCATCTGTCAGCTCAAGCAGCGATGCGCAAGCTCTTGAAACACTCTGCTGTTTAGATAAAGTTATGCTTCCAAAGGAAAGGAAGTATGATAATCGCGAGGTTTATCACGAGTGCTACAGGAAGCAATATTTTGAATTTTGGCTTTTGTGTCTTGTGATGAAAGACGATGCTTCCAAGTATTGAACCTACTGCACCCATTACAAATGCGGATGACAGCAAGGTTTTCTCGCTTATACGCCAGCCGTCTTTTACTGCCTGCCTTTTGTCAATACCCATCATAACAAATGTAATTATATTCCAAATTAGGAGAATCAAGAAGATATATTTTGTCATTGTTTTTTCCTTTCTTTTACCTTTTAATTTCTACACGCTTATATGGTTTTTTATAATCATTTCAAACTCTTAAACATCTCGAGCAATCTCTCAAGCTCATCTCTGGAATAATATTCTATCTCAAGCTTTCCCTTTCTGCCTCTTTGCTTTAGATTTACCCTAGTGCCCAATATGTCCTTGAGCTCTTCTTCCACTGCGGCAACTTCGGGGGGTCTTGCTTTTGAGCGTTTCCTCGGCTTTTTCTTTTCTTCGCTTATGGCTTCATTTGCAAGTCTCTCCATCTCCCTTACGGATAGACCCTCCTCGGCTGCTTTTTTCGCAAGAGAAACAAGCTTATTCTTATCTTCTATCGTAACGAGTGCTCTGGCATGTCCGGCCGTGAGCTGTCCTTCCGTAACAAGAAGCTGTACCTCATCCGGCAATCTGAGCAGCCTCAGGGCATTTGTTATATAAGGTCTTGATTTTCCAAGACTCTTTGAAACCTGTTCCTGTGTAAGACCATAGGTATCCACCATCTGATGTATAGCCTCTGCCTCTTCTATCGGATTAAGATCCTCTCGCTGCATGTTTTCTATTATAGACAGCAGCATATTCTGCTCATCAGTCAATTCTCTGATTATGCAAGGTATCTTTTTAAGCTCGGCCTTACGAGCAGCTCTCCAGCGCCTTTCTCCGGCGACAATTTCATATCCTTTCCCGCTTTTTCTGAGCACAAGAGGCTGGATTATGCCATGCTCAAGTATGGAATCCGCAAGTTCAGATATCTTTTCTTCATTAAAATCCTTTCTTGGCTGATTCGCATTAGGCTTTATATCATTTATATCGATATAACGAATACTGTTTTCGTCAATTTCTACGTTTTTTTGCTCCTCATCGGAAGACTTATCCTGTTTTTTGCCTGATGCAAAAGCCTCTATTTCTTCCGGTTCTTGTATGCTTATCTCCATTCCGCTAAAAAGGGAATCAAGGCCTCTGCCCAGTCCTCTGTTTTTCTTCGCCGCCATGCTTTAGTCCTCCATATCGAGATCCAAAAATTCTTCAGCAAATTCAGTATAAGCCTCCGCACCCTTTGAAGATGGATCATATTCTATAATAGGCAGACCATAGCTCGGAGCCTCCGCAAGTCTTACATTTCTCGGAATCACAGTAGTATACACCTTGCTCTTGAAGTACTTCTTTACTTCCTCTACTACCTGTATCGATAGATTTGTACGTCCGTCAAACATGCTCAATATTACGCCTTGTATCTCAAGCTTTGGATTTAAGCTTTTCTTTACAAGCTCTATAGTGCTCATAAGCTGACTTACGCCCTCAAGCGCATAAAACTCGCACTGTATCGGAATAAGTACGCTGTCCACTGCCGTAAGTGAATTTATAGTCAAAAGTCCAAGCGAAGGCGGGCAATCTATGAATATATAATCATAATCCTTCTTTACCTTATCTATCGCCTTTTTCAGCCGTGCCTCTCTGCCTTCGATCTGTACCAGCTCTATCTCCGCGCCAGCGAGATTTACACTTGCCGGAATTATATCCAAGTTTTCTACGCACGTAGGCATTATCGCCTTATGAGGATCTCCATTTTTTTCTACCAAAAGCTCATAGCTTGTATACGGAAGTCCTTTCTTTGCAATTCCAAGACCACTCGTTGTATTACCCTGCGGATCTATATCTATTACAAGCACCTTTTTATCTTTTCTCGCAAGACAAGCCGCAAGATTTATATTTGTGGTGGTTTTACCTACTCCACCCTTTTGGTTGAATATAGCTATTGCTTTGCCCAAATCATTCCCTCCTTGAAATTTCAAGAGATTTGCTTTGTATATTCATCTCTTTCTCATAAAACTTCGCAGGCCTTCTCTTTATTTTTATCCCCTGCTTTTTCAGTATAAACTATTTGCTCGCATTTTTCTACTGTTTTGCAAATTTTAATACAAAATCTTCACAAATAAAGGCTCTTTTTCGAATTTTATTTCTGAGAATCATTTAGTTTCACGTGAAACATCTTTTTAATGATAGATTTTGATAATGTATAGTTTTACAAATTATTATTGCAAGGAAGATTTGGGGGTGGTAGCTGGCTGCAGGCCC
>CAVHIG010000090.1:0-2486 GCA_963636105.1 Anaerovoracaceae bacterium | reverse complement strand
ATGTGCAAGTCGATTGGTTTTCTGGTTACTGTTCAAAGCCCACTATGAACAATTTGTGCACAGGGAGGCACTTTCTTGATTCCAAAATATGTAAAGGTATCGTGAAATCACATTTTTAAAAAAGTCACGATACCTTTTGGTTGTAAAATCCTCCATTTTGGAGCTTTTTCACCTAAAAAACGGGCGGAAGTATCGCGAAAATCGAATTTTTAAGTTTTCACGATACCTTTTTATTGCAAAAGGTATTGTGAAATTCGGAATTTGGATAAATCACGATACTTCTGCTGAAAATTCTCTCTCAAAGCTCTGAAATTTGTGTCCGTAAGGGTCAAAAGGTATCGCAAAATTTGAAAATCAACTAAATCACGATACCTTTTCACTTTAAATGCATATCGTGCGGTCTGAGCAGTAACGTTTTCTGTAATTTTCAACGTTTTTGGGCAAAAAACACTTGACACCTGCGAATTTTTGGCTTATAATAAGACTTGTCGAAAGTGCTTGAAGCGGGATTCTATGCGGGTCTCGCTTATTTGCACAAAAGATTGAGTTTGGGAAAGAGAATAAATACTGCAAAAGGAAGAAATATCATCAGGGAGGATAGAATGAAGGAAAATGAATACACCGATAAGAACGACAATGCTGCTTAAGCAGCAAAATAAAGAGCTTGTAATCTCTGCCTTTCGTGAGATCGGCCAGGGTACAAGAAATGACATAGCTCAGCTCACCGGCCTGAGCATCGCAACATGCGGAAATATAATCCGTGAGCTTTTGGAATCCGGCGATCTCACAGAGGGTGAGCTTGCGCCATCGCAGGGAGGTAGGCCTTCAAAGGTATATATCTACAATTCAAATGCCTCACTTGCCCTTGCTATATCACTTGTGGCAAATGGCGATTTTACGCAAATAGAGCTTTCTACAGCAAATCTCACCGGAAATATACTTGCAAGAGAGTCATATTTGCAGCCTTCAAGCGAGCTTACATTTGAAAATCTGAATTCACTTATATCAAAGCAATTTGAGTCCATGCCGGACATCCACGTCATAGGCATAGGCATTCCGGGAATGGCATACAATGGCGAAGTGCTCTATTGCGACATGGAAGCTCTTGACGGAATAAACCTTCAAAAGCTTTTGGAGGACGAATATCATGTACGGGTACTTATAGATAATGAAATGCATTTCAAGAGTACAGGATTTTTCCTCTCACATCCTGAAATGGATCTTAAAAACTGTGCGCTCCTGAATATTCCGGAGAAGCATACATACGGTGCAGGCTTCATTGTAAATAGACAGCTTATCCGCGGCAACGGAAATTTCTCAGGCGAGATAAATTTCCTTCCTTATGTCTCCTCAAGAAAGGAGCTCATAGAGCAATGTGCCCAGGATGACAGCCTTATAGAGCTTGTCACAAAGGTCGTCATTACATTCATCACAGTAACCGATCCAAAGCATATCATATTTTGTGGATTTAGACCTACTCAGGAGCTTATGGATAAGATCTATGATAAGGTCTGCCAAGTGCTGCCACGCCAGCTCATGCCGGAATTTCATCTGAAGAATGATATATCTGATGAATATTTGACAGGTATAATATGCGCATTGCTAAACATACTCACAACCGGCGAGCCTTATCCGCAATATGAAAAGCTCACCCCCCCCGCAAACAAAATTAGGTTTCCAAGAAAGAAATTAACAGAAAAAAATGAATAAACCGGAACTGAAAATAAATTATTTTGTAAATTGCGCTCTCCTTCTTGAGTACAATTCACAAAAGATACTGATAGACGGGCTTTTCGACGGCAGGCAGATGTTTGACTCCTACCCGCCCGGCCTCGAAGACGCCATATACTCCAAAAACGGCCTCTTCACTGACCTCGCCGGGCTCTGCTTCACCCACTGCCATTTTGACCACTATGACGGCGACAAGCTCTTAAAATACATGGAACGCCACCCAAACGACAGCATACTTCTCCCTGCAAACAACGAGCTTGCCGGAAAAGAGCTGCCCCTCTCAGGCCGGACATTTTCACTCGAAAGCTTTCCTCAATTTATGCTCATGGATGAGCCGATGGAAGGCATGGGAAAGGCTCGCATAGCTGATTTTGAAATCACATACCTTAAGACCGGTCATATTACATATGACTATCCTGAGCACTATGCGCTCTGTATAAAAGCCGGTGGCACCTCCGTAATCGTGACAGCTGATATGCATCCAAAATACTACGGTGCCTTGGCGGATTTCTTCGCGATGGACAGAATCGAAAATCCGATATCCTTTTTCAACTCCGTCTCCGTATGGAAGCCGTCTCAGACAAATACGATCTGCGCCCTTCCCGGCAAAAAATACATATATCACATTCCAAGCGAAGCAGGCGACACAAACGGCTACCGTGGTCTCACGCTCAAGCTCAGAGACAAATACGAGCCCCTGCACCCCGATTTAAAATTCATCACAGAAGGAATGTGCTCAGTTCACAGCTGATTTG
>CAVHIG010000089.1:0-2507 GCA_963636105.1 Anaerovoracaceae bacterium | reverse complement strand
TTGTACCGATATTTATATGCGGCTTTGTTCTTTCAAATTTCTGTTTTGCCATTTTTTACCTCCACAAATATTTTTTTATTTCTGGATCAGGTCACGCCTGACTCATTTAAACTAAACTGGAGCTACCCAGCGGGATTGAACCGCCGACCTCATCCTTACCAAGGATGCGCTCTACCGACTGAGCTAGGGCAGCACACTTGAGTCTATTTTACAACATGACATCCCCATCTGTCAACTACTTAAATACACTTCTATCTTTCTTTTTGTTCTTTGAATCGCATTATCTACAGTTTTGACATTTTTTCCCAGCGTCCTGGCTATCTCCGCATAGCTTCTGCCCTTCAAATATTCATTCCAAACGCGAAGCTCCAGCTCGCTGAATATTTCTCCGCCCCTGCCTTCTATAAAATCCATATTTTCCTTGAAAATAATGAGCTTTTCAGGATCATCATAATCGGCCGCCCGCAAGGTATCTCCGAGAGTCTTCTCGGAATCCGAATCATCACTCAGCGGCATGTCGATGGAAAGCGAGTTGTTGAGCGGTGCGTGCTTCATGCGCGCCGCGACCTTTATCGCTGTGAGGATTTGCCTATTTATACATATTTCGGCAAAGGTGTGAAAAGACGCGTCCCTGCTCCCGTCATAAGCTCTGATAGCCTTGAATATGCCTATCATGCCCTCCTGCATGATATCTTCATGGTCAGCGCCCGCGATAAAATAGAGGTGCGCCTTGCTTTTCACCACTTCCTTGTATTTTCGTATCAAGAATTCCTCGGCATCGCTGTCCCCGCCTTGTGCAAGAGCGGCAAGCTCTTCATCGCGTATATTTGCGTAATCTCGCGCCCTGCCGCATTCTTCCTGTCTCATCCTTTGCTCCTTTTTTTGCGGAAACTTCGCAGCCTCCGCACTCTCCAAATTCTCCCGGCGCCCGCGCTCTCCGCCGTTTCCGCAGCTCCTAAGTGAGCTATCCTCTCTGCTTTACGGCCTCGTACATCAAAATCGCCGCCGCGTTTGAGGCATTCAGCGAAGTGATTTTGCCCTTCATCGGAATCGAAAGCACAAAATCGCACTTTGAACGCACAAGCTTGCTTATTCCAAAGCCCTCGCTGCCCACTACAATGGCTATCGCGCCCTTCAGGTCGGAATCCCAATAAGTCTGTCCGTCCATATCGCAGGCATAGATCCAAACGCCCTTTTCCTTAAGCTTGTCTATGGTCTGCGCAATATTTGAAACTCTTGCGCATGGCACATACTCTACAGCGCCGGCAGATGCCTTGACTACGGTCTCAGTAAGACCCACCGAGCGACGCTTCGGTATGATGATGCCGTGAACCCCCGCCGTTTCCGCGGTACGCATGATGGCGCCCAAATTGTGCGGATCCTCGAGGTTGTCCAAAATTATTATAAACGGATCTTCTCCGCGCTTTTTCGCGTTTTCCAAGATATCCTCGACATCGCAATAAGCATAGGCGCTCACGTAGGCTATGACGCCCTGATGCGCACCGCCGTCCGCCATTCTGTCCAGCGAGGATTTCTCCGCATAATGAATCGGAATGCCCCTGTCCTTTGCCATCCCAAGGATTTTTTTGATGGAACCCTCGGCGCCCTTGCCTACCACAAGCTTATCTATGTCACGCTCCGCGCGCAGCGCCTCCATCACCGGATTCCTGCCCATTATTTTATCACTCATAAGAAAATCTCCATTCCGCCGCCTTGCATCGGCACAAGTCTCCATTCCGCCGCCTTGCATCGGCACAAACTATCTTTCATATACTCTAAAGGAGTATCTCAACCCTTTTTCCTCTATAGGCTCGCTCTCGAAGGTTTTTCTTACCTCGCCTGCAGCTTCCATTTTATCCATATTTATGAAATGTTTGTCAGCCTCAAACTCCGCGTCTATCGCCGTTACATAAAATTTGCCGCAATATGGGTACATGTCCGCGTAAACTCTCTCGCCTCCCGCGACAAGCACGTCCTCCTCAAGGTCTATGCCCTCAGTGAATTCCAGCGTGAGCAGAATCGTGTAGAGCTCCTGCTGCGAATGCGCGATAAAAAGCTTTGCGCCGTTTTGGCTCGTCGTTTTTTCTGCGCCCAAAGGCTGCACAAGATACTCGCGCAAAGCCTCCGGCTCGTATGCGGGATTTCCCGTAAGCACTATCGTCGTCCTGCCCGGAAGCGGCTTTCCTCCCGGCAGCGATTCCAAAGTTTTCCGGCCCATAATGAGCACCTTGCCCATCGTTTTTTCTTTAAAATATTTCAAATCTCCCGGCAGATGCGCGAGGAGCGCATTGTCCTTGCCAATGCCCCAATTCCGATCAACTGCTACTATTGCGTTCATACTATATTTTATCCTTCTTCTGTCATTTTTAGATTCATTTTTCTTCCGAATTAGATTTTATCACTTGCGCAAAGTCTATTCCTTTTGCGAATTCTATACTTTATCAAATTATTTGTTACAAGGAAGATTTGGGGGTGTTAGCTGGCTGCAGGCCCTTGTGACGAGCAGC
>CAVHIG010000088.1:0-2623 GCA_963636105.1 Anaerovoracaceae bacterium | reverse complement strand
GGCTGTGCCCTGAATCTCAGCCTTATTTACGCCTACAGCCTTTGGAATCGTCACTGTGATAGGCTCACTGGCAAGGCTTGTATTCGTAGCTGCTACACGCACAAGATATGTGCCTGAGCCGACGGTGATTGCTTTGCCTGATGCATCAACATTAACTTTCTGCCACTCTGTTTGATTTGCTGCTCTATATTCCATAGCGTTTGTTACGCCGGTAAGCTTTCCGCTGCCTCCCGCAGCGACAGGCGCTTCAAAGCTTACACCCGTAGGCTTCGCAGCCTTTGTCTGTACCTTGATTTCGTCCAGACCGCTTACAGTTACGCTATTTGCAATACTTTCGTCCGCGGTTACCTGCGTAACAGTAAGATCGCTGCTCACTACGGAAATCTCGGCATTTTCACTCTGTACGTCGACGGAGGTAACCTCGCCGTTTCCGCTGAGCGTCAGGCTGCCTTCAGCTTCCAAAGTCGTTACGCTGGCATTCTTATCGAGAGTCAGTTTTGCGCCCTCAGCCGCAGCTACCGTCTCTACAGGAGCTTTCAGCTCTACATCAGCATTTTTTTCTACTTTTACAATGCTTATGGTATTTGCGGGAGCCTCTATCTTGCCGCCGCTTGCCTTTACGGTCTCTACGCTGAGCTTTGCGTCCTCAGCGACCTTCACGTCGGCATTTCCTGTCTCCATAGTGCTGACAGAGCCTGTACCCTTCACCTCTATGCTGCTTGCGTCCTTAGCCTCTATGCTGTCTACAGTGCCGTTTACCGCAAGTACCGGCTTCTTTGCAGTCGCTTCTATCTTTGCTACTGTGCCTTCCACGGTGACAGGCTCCTTTGTGCTTACGGTGAGCTTTACCTCAGCGGCGGAGCTTTCTACCGTAGGTGCCTTTGCCGTAGCTACGGTCAGCTTTGCGCTGTCTGCCACTACGCTGATGGCCGCGGAATTGCCCTTTACGATGACGTCCTTATCGGTATTTACAACGATCTGTGCAGGAGTCTCCTGCGTGTCGTTTATCGCGCCCGGACCGCTTATCGTGATGATGCCGGTCTCGGCCGTGTTGTTGAACGTGCCGGCGGATACAGCCTGTATCTCTACAGGGCCGTTGACCTTTACATCATTTGTAACGGATGCATACGGCGCGTTGATAACAAGTGATGACAGGGATGCGGCCTTTTCGCTTCCCGTATTGATCTTTATTTCTTTGGCATTTTGGGCATTTATTGTCAGCTTGCCGAGGTTTGCCTTTCCTATGTTCAGTGTCAGAACGGATGCCGTGCCGTTGTCTATCGTGACATCGTCATTGACAGTGAGATAGTTTGTATCCTCTATGGTCGCCGTGACATTTTTCTTGCCTGCCTCTGCGGCGGCCTCAAAGTCCGCTGCTGTCGCTGCGGTCTGCTCGCTTATGCTGCTTTTATGACCTCCGCCCGTGCCGCCTGCTGAAGCCGCCTCGGACTCTTCGCCGTTTCCGCCCTCAAGGAGCAAAGCCAGGCGATAGATCACCGTCGCTACCTGCGCGCGTGTCGCGGTATCACTTGGGGCAAAGCTGCCGTCCGGATAGCCGTCTATGAGTCCGTAGGATGTGCACAAAGCTACGGCATCCTTTGCATAGGCTGCGATGCTGCTCTCGTCCGTGAAGCTCTTCGCGGCACCCGCGGCCTTCAGCGTCACCTCGTGATTTGCCGTATAATATGAAATGTATCGAGACATAAACGCGGCCATATCCTGGCGGGTGACGCTATTTTCAGGCGAAAACATGCCGTCTCCCGTGCCGTTTGCGAGCTTCTTGTCTACGGCCCATGCCACCTCGCCCGCATACCAGGAGCCGGAGGCCACATCGTCAAAAGGCGATACCTCGTCGCCCGCCGTGACATTTTCAAGGCGCGAGAGCACCGTCACAAACATGGCTCTTGTCATAGGAGCATTCGGCGAAAAGGCGCCGTCGCCCGTGCCTTCGAAATACTTGTGCTCCGACACGTATTTCACGGAGTCGTAGTACCAGTCGCCGGAGCTTACGTCCGTATAATCCGCTGCCGCCGCGGCCGAGACCGTCGGCATGAGCGATATTACCATGCATATCGCGAGCACGCCGGATAAAATCCTGCTCCGTCCTTTCTTTCTCATTTTTTGCATTACACTTAATCCCTCCTTCAATAATTTCTATAATTTCGATGAGTTCTGTTTTTCACCACTTTGAAGCTTTGCTCTCCGCTTGGGAATCTTCCTTTTATGGGAAAAGCTGAAAGCTAATTTACTTTTTTGTCTCCCCCCCCCCAGAAATTTACAGCGATAGCTATAAAAGCTTGCGGTTTTTGCTATAAAAAACCGCCGGAATATACAGCAAACCGACGGAAAGGTCAGAGACATCGTAATGTCCCCGGCAGCTGGCTGGCTCTGAAAGCCCCTATAGCTTTGCGTCGCCGGCTTGCGCCGGGTTTGCCATATATCACTTTATCAAATTGCGAGCCACGAGCCTGCGGACTTTAGCAGGGTTTTGCGTTTGCGTTTGCGTTTGCCATGTCCGGAAACTGATTTTGATTCACGCATGACTCACTGATATTATACACTATCTTGCATATAAGTGCAAGCGTTTCGGGACTAAAAGTGGCTATTTTTCAAGGTTTTTTCA
>CAVHIG010000087.1:0-2731 GCA_963636105.1 Anaerovoracaceae bacterium | reverse complement strand
TTTACCTTCGGCTCCGGCTGTACATACGCCTTCCTGCGCTCCGCAAATTCCTCATCGGACACGCGCGCACCGATCCTGTACTCAGGAATATTGATATCGATGATATCCCCTTCCTTCAAAAGCCCTATCGTACCGCCGTCCGCAGCCTCCGGACTCACATGCCCGATAGACGCGCCACGACTCGCCCCGCTAAAACGCCCGTCAGTAATGAGCGCAACAGTCTTATCAAGGCCCATGCCCGCAAGCGCGCTTGTAGGATTCAGCATCTCTCTCATGCCCGGACCGCCCTTCGGTCCCTCATATCTGATGACCACGACCTCACCGTCATGAATATCACCCGCATAGATAGCCGCAATAGCATCCTCCTCGCTGTCGAAAACCCTCGCAGGTCCGGAATGTACCAGCATCTCCGGCGCCACCGCGCTTCTCTTTACCACACAGCCGTCCTTTGCGATATTGCCCCAAAGTATCGCGATTCCGCCTGTCTCACTGTACGGCTCATCTATCGGCCTGATCGCCTCGGTGCTCTTTATCGTGCGCCCCGCGATATTCTCAGCCACAGTCTTGCCGCTCACCGTCGGCAGGCTCGTATCGATAAGCCCCTTCGAAGCAAGCTGCGCCATTACCGCAGGCACACCGCCCGCATTGTCAAGATCATGCATATGTGTACCGCCCGCCGGTGCCAGATGACACAGGTTCGGAGTCACGCTGCTTATCTCATTGAAGGTATTCAAATCGAAATCCACACCCGCCTCGTGCGCTATCGCCAAAAGATGCAATACGCTATTTGACGAGCAGCCGAGAGCCATGTCGCAGGCAACGGCGTTTCTCAGCGACTTTTCGTTTATGATGTCGCGCGCCGTGATGCCCTTCTCCACAAGGTCCATAATCGCCATTCCGGCATGCTTTGCCAGCATTATTCTCTTCGCGGAAACTGCGGGGATCGTGCCGTTTCCCGGGAGTGCGATGCCTATAGCCTCGCACAGGCAATTCATGCTGTTTGCCGTATACATGCCAGAGCAAGAGCCGCAGCCCGGGCAGACATTCTGCTCATATTCCTTAAGGCCCTCATCGTCTATAAGGCCGGCCTTTCTCGCGCCTACCGCCTCAAACATCTTTGAAAGACTTGTCTCTACGCCGCATACAAGACCTGACATCATCGGGCCTCCGGAGCATACCACAGCCGGTATGTCCATACGCGCCGCCGCCATTACCATGCCCGGCACAATCTTGTCACAATTCGGTACAAGCACCGCGCCGTCAAAGGCATGAGCCATTATCATGGTCTCTACACTGTCCGCGATCAGCTCCCTGCTTGCCAGCGAATACTTCATCCCTACATGACCCATTGCAATTCCGTCGCATACGCCGATGGCAGGCACCATGATAGGTGTACCTCCCGCCATTCTTACGCCTGCCTTTACGGCCTCAGCGATTTTGTCGAGGTGCATATGACCCGGCACGATTTCACTATGTGCCGAGACCACCGCAATCAGCGGCTTTGCAAGCTCCTCCTCCGTATATCCCATGGCATAGAAAAGACTTCTCATGGGTGCCTTTTCCACGCCCTCTGTCACCTGCTTACTTCTATTTTTCATCATTTCTCCTTTGTCATCAGCACTTATAGTAAATGAGCAAACCAACTCTACTTCTTCAGCCAGCTCATCATCTTTCTCAGCTCTGCGCCTGTCTTGCAAAGCAGATGTGCTGCTTCCTTCTTTCTTGTAGCGAGGAACTTCGCCTTGCCGCCTGCGTTGAATTCCTGAATAAATTCGCTTGCGAATGTACCGTCCTGAATCTCCTCCAGTACCTTCTTCATTTCTTTTCTTGTATCCTCTGTGATTATTCTCTTGCCTGTTCTGTAATCACCATACTCTGCGGTATTTGAGATAGAATATCTCATCTTGTCGAAGCCGCCTTCATTGATGAGGTCTACGATGAGCTTCATCTCGTGGATGCACTCAAAATATGCCATCTCAGGCTCATATCCTGCCTCTACCAATGTGTCGAAGCCTGCCTTCATCAATTCGCATACGCCGCCGCAAAGTACAGCCTGCTCACCAAAGAGGTCTGTCTCTGTCTCTTCCTTGAATGTAGTCTCGAGTATGCCCGCTCTTCCTGCGCCAATTCCGCTTGCGTATGCAAGTGCGTAGTCCTTTGCCTTTCCGGAAGCGTCCTGATATACGGCGATAAGGCTAGGTACGCCCTTACCCTCTACGTACTGACTTCTTACAGTATGACCAGGTCCCTTTGGAGCTATCATGATTACATCTACATCTGCGGGTGGAACAATCTGGTTGTAATGGATATTGAAACCATGTGCAAAAGCGAGTACATTGCCCGGCTTCATGTGCTTTTCTACCTGCTCCTTATAGATCTTTGACTGCAGCTCATCAGGTGTCAGCATCATTACGATATCGCCGGCCTCTGCAGCCTCTTCTATACCTACTACCTTGATTCCCGCAGCCTCAGCCTTTGCGGCATGTGCCGAGCCCGGACGAAGTCCTACTACGACATTTGCGCCGCTCTCCTGCAAATTCATCGCATGAGCGTGACCCTGACTTCCGAAGCCGAGTATAGCTATTGTCTTTCCATCAAGCATTGCAAAATTACAATCCGAATCATAATACTTGTTTATCATCTTATTTTCTCCTTTTTATATTTAAATATTATACATTTTCAAACTACCTTTGAAGATTTGGGGGTTAAAGCTGTCTTTGGAGGCTCGGCC
>CAVHIG010000086.1:0-2901 GCA_963636105.1 Anaerovoracaceae bacterium | reverse complement strand
GCCGCGCCAAATATTCGCCCATTGGAAGGCTGAAGCGGGCGAAAGGGCGCATGGCAGATTTTACCATAGCCTGCGGCCATGGTAAAATATCTGCACTGGCATAAATGATTCTGCAGATATTTTAGGTGATTGAAATCGCCGCGCCAAATATTCGCCCATTGGAAGGCTGAAGCGGGCGAAAGGGCGCATGGCAGATTTTACCATAGCCTGCGGCCATGGTAAAATATCTGCACTGGCATAAATGATTCTGCAGATATTTTAGGTGATTGAAATCGCCGCGCCAAATATTCGCCCATTGGAAGGCTGAAGCGGGCGAAAGGGCGCATGGCAGATTTTACCATAGCCTGCGGCCATGGTAAAATATCTGCACTGGCATAAATGATTCTGCAGATATTTTAGGTGATTGAAATCGCCGCGCCAAATATTCGCCCATTGGAAGGCTGAAGCGGGCGAAAGGGCGCATGGCTTCAGAAGAAGCGTAAGGGTTCTCAGAAGAGGATCGCAAATCACTAAATCGTGTATCCATTTAAAGATGCACAAGCCCCTGCGTTTTGTGATAAAACAAAATCGGGCGGACATAAACGAAATCAAATACAAATCAATATATAGGATAATGTTAGGAAAACATAGACAAATGCAAGGGTGCTGAAGCGACCCTGTTGTTTGTCTATTTTTTTGTACTTGTTTGTATAGGTTTTAAAAAAGTATAATTTTTAGCTACCAAAGGAGATATGAAAATGTTCAATGAAAGCATACGAATAAAACGCGTGGCGGCAGTACTTTGTCTTCTGCTTGCGATGTCAAGCCTTACGGGCTGCGGCGGAAACGGCGGAGACTCGGGCGCTGACGCAGTTTCCGCAGAAAGCGGAGAAAGCACCCTCGTTTACGGCAGCGGAGACTACACAAGGATAAACCCAGCGCTTGATGAGCACGGCGAAATCAACGCGCTCATATTCGACGGATTGACCGCGCACGACGGCGAAAACGCAGTAGTTCCAAGGCTCGCGGAGAGCTGGGAATACGACGAGGCGGCCTGCGCATACACCTTCCATCTGCGCGATGATGTAAAATGGCATGACGGCGAGGGCTTCACAGCAGACGATGTAAAATTCACGATAGAAGCCATCATGGATCCGGCAAACGAGTCCGAAAACGCTTCGAATTACGAGGATGTAGAAGAAATCACCGTGGAGGACGACTACACCGTCACCTTTACGCTGACTGCGCCAAATGTCGCTTTCCCGGAATACATGTCAATCGCGATGCTTCCGGAGCATTTGCTTGCCGGCAAGGACTTGCAGACCGACGAATATTTCCGCTTCCCTATAGGCACCGGGCCGTACAAAATGGAGAGCTGGGAGTCCGGCCAGGCCATAAGCCTTGTAAAAAATGAGGAATATTTCCTAGGAGAGGCAAATATAGACAGGATAATCTTCAAAATTGTGACAGATGATACTGCGAGGGCTCTGCAGCTCAAGTCGGGCGAGCTTGACCTGGCACAGGTGACGCCAAAGGACGCTGCGAGCTTTGCGGACGCAGAAGGACTCACGATATACGACATGCAGACGGCGGATTACCGCGGCATTTTGTATAATTTCCAAAACGAGTATTGGCAGAAAAACGCGGATCTTATACCGGCATTTTCCTACGCTCTCGACAAGCAGGCCATGGTGGAGGCTGTGCTGCTGGGCGCGGGCGAGGCGGCATATAGCCCTTTGCAGCGCAATGAGTACAATTATGAGGGCGTCGAGCATTACGATTACAATCCGCAAAAGGCTCGGGAGATTTTAGAGGCGGCGGGCTGCGTGCTTGGCGCGGATGGCTTTTATAGCAGAAACGGCGAGAGAGTCGGCTTTGTGCTGAATGTAGGTGAGGGAGACCAGGTGCGGCTTGATTTGGCGCAAATTGCGGCTCAGCAGCTTAAGGAGGTAGGCGTGGATGTCACGGTTGAGGTGCCGTCTACGGTGGATTGGAGCACGCAGGAGGCTTATCTCATCGGCTGGGGAAGTCCGTTTGATGCGGATGACCACACATACAAGGTGTTTGGTACGGGTAAGGGCGCAAATTATTCCGGATATTCAAATGCTGAGGTTGATGAGTATTTGACTGAGGCGCGCCGGGCTTCGGATAGTGAGGCGCGCGCGGAGGCGTACAAGAATTTCCAGGTGGCTCTGGCAGAAAATCCAGCCTTTTCCTTTATATGCTATCTGGATGCGTTTTATGTAGCTGATTCGGGCATTGAGGGTATCACGCAGGATAAGGTGCTCGGACATCACGGCGTGGGCATCTTTTGGAATGTAGTGGAGTGGGAGATTCACTGACAGCCAAGCGCTGATTTGGAAAAGTATACTTTACCAAATCAACTGCTTTCTCTTATTTGAGGATTTATTGTAGATTTTCGCTTTTTCGACGTAAATCTACAATAAATTTTAAAGCAGATGCGTCTATGCACCTCACAAGCTGGAAATTACAACCTATAACATTACATAATTGTAATTATATGCAATGCATTATATGTAATTTCAACCTTAATTATACTAAAATGTAAATATGTAGATTTTGCGTTTTTGAATTTATTGTAGATTTCGCAATTTTAGCTGCTTTTCTACAATAATTTTCATTGAAACTCATACTTTACCAAATTATTGTTGTAAGGAAGCTTTGGGGCGTTAGCTGTCTGCAGACCCTTGTGACGAGCAGCTAGAGGCAGCAAGCGATTCGAGCCAGGGTTTTGGCTGCTGCGAGCCTTTGGCACGGATTTTGCCCCGCAAAATCCGTGTGGACAAAGTCGCAGCCCAAAACCGGCGAGATGCATGAAAGTCTTCTAATATGCTGCGAGGCCTAAGCTGCCTGAGGGACCATGTGTAAGTCGATTTGGTCCCGAAGGTAGGTGTAGGCCGA
>CAVHIG010000085.1:0-3012 GCA_963636105.1 Anaerovoracaceae bacterium | reverse complement strand
GATAAGAGAGCTTTACCTGAATATTTGTGCCGATGCAAGGCGGCGGAATGGAGATTTTTTACATGACAAAGCACGCAGTGACATACGAATTAAAAAAGACTGATACACGTACAAAGGCGAGACGCGGCGTCCTCCACACACCTCACGGTGACATCGAGACCCCGGTGTTTATGCCTGTAGGGACGCAAGGGACGGTGAAGGCCATGAGGCCGGAGCAGGTCGCGGAGATGGGCGCAAAGATTATTCTCGGAAATACCTACCACCTATATCTCAGACCGGGACATGAGCTTATAAGGGAAGCCGGTGGCTTGCACAAATTTATGAATTGGAACGGCGCGATACTCACGGACAGCGGCGGATTTCAGGTGTTTTCGCTGGGGAAACTGCGCAAGATAAGCGAGGAAGGAGTACGTTTCCGCTCACATATCGATGGCTCTGCGCATATGATCACTCCTGAGAAGTCCATAGAGATTCAAAATGCCTTGGGTTCGGATATCATGATGGCCTTTGATGAATGTGCGCCTTATCCTGCGGATAGAGAGTATGTCAAGGCTTCCATGGAAAGGACTACAAGATGGCTTATGCGTTGCAAGGACTATCATAAGGATTGGGAGAGGCAGTCGCTTTTCGGTATCATGCAGGGCGGAATGTATAAGGATCTGCGTAGACAGAGCGCTGAAGAGATTGTAGCGCTTGATCTTCCGGGCTATGCGGTAGGCGGTCTTTCGGTAGGAGAGCCGAAGGAGCTTATGATAGATGTGCTCGATGATTGTGTGGATTATCTGCCAAAGGACAAGGCCAGATATCTCATGGGAGTGGGTAGTCCGGATTACCTCTTTGAGGCTGTGGAGCATGGCATAGATATGTGTGATTGCGTGCTGCCGACAAGAATAGCGCGACATGGTCTTGCTATGACTTCGCATGGACGGGTAAATATTAAAAATGCAAAGTACGAGAGAGATTGGGAGCCGCTGGATTCTGAGTGCGATTGCTACACATGCAGAAATTATTCAAAGGCGTATTTGAGGCATCTTTATAAGGCGGATGAGATGCTTTCTTCCATGTTGCTTTCAAATCATAATCTGCACTTCCTTATAAATCTTATGGCAAATATCAGAAAGGCTATAGAAGAGGATAGGTTCCTTGAATACAAGAAGGAATTCTATGATAAATATGGGAGATTTTAGCTGTCCTAGAAAGAACTGAAAATCTGAGAACATGTGCGAATTCAATTGCCCACCACCTAAAGGTAGTGGGTTTCTGTATAGAGAAATGTGGGGATTATATTTATGGAGATATGTAGACATAATGAATTTTGCGGCGGCTGCCTGCACCAGGGGATGGAGTATGCGGCGCAGGTGGAGATGAAGCGCAAGGAAGTGCTTTCGCTCTTAGAAAAAAAAGATATAGCCTATGGCGAGTTTTTGGGAATAGATGCAAGCCCGTCTATTTATCGTTATAGAAATAAAATGGAATATACCTTCGGGGATCAGGTGAAGGACGGTGAAATGACCCTTGGAATGCATCAAAAGGGTCGTTTTATGTCCATAGTCACCGTGGATGAGTGTCAGCTTGTAGATGAGGATTTCAATAAGATTCTCCGGGCTACACTGGACTTTTGCAATACCAAGGGCTATAGCTTTTATCATAAGAAGACGCATAAGGGCTTGATGCGAAATCTGATAATCCGCAAGGGCGTGCGTACCGGCGAGCTGCTTGTAAATGTCGTGACCTCCTCACAGGAAAGCTTTGATGAAGAGGCTTATGCGGAATTTTTGCTTGGTTTACAGAAATCATGTTACGGAAAACTCGATAATAAAATCGTTGGAATATTGCGCACTATAAATGACAACATAGCCGATGCCGTAATCTGCGATACCTTGAAAATACTTTATGGCAGGGATTATTATACCGAAAAGATAATGGGACTTGATTTTAAGGTAAGTGCCTTTTCTTTCTTTCAAACAAATGTAGAGGCCGTGGAAAATCTATATACTCAGGCCATAGACATGATAGATGATTTTGAGGGCAAGGTAGCCTTTGACCTCTATTGCGGCACAGGTACGATCACGCAGGTGCTTGCAAGGAAGGCAAAAAAAGCCATAGGTATTGAGCTTGTAGAAGAAGCAGTGGAGGCCGCGAAGGAAAACGCAAAGCTAAACGGCCTTTCAAATTGCGAATTCCTGGCAGGTGATGTATTTAAGGTGCTTGAGACTGTGAGCGAAAAGCCGGATGTGATAGTTCTCGATCCTCCGCGTGTAGGCATACATCCAAAGGCTTTGGATAAAATAATATCCTATGGCGTAGACCAGATCGTATACATATCCTGCAATCCAAAGACCCTTGTCGAAAACCTTTATTACCTGCAGTACAACGGCTACAAAGCCGTAAAAATCAAGGCTTTTGACAATTTTCCGTTTACAAAGCATACAGAATGCATTTGCCTGCTGTCACGGAAAGACACATAATGGAGCCGTAGAAGGCTTGAAATAAGGGGATTCCAATAAAGCTGACCACTGTAAAAACACGACATAGTGAAAAAGTATATCGAAGAAAAACTTGGTAAGTTCACGGGTGCGGATGTTGTAGCTCATTGTCCGAGCATAGGAAGATCTTCTGCGCTGGCGGCATTGAAGAAACTTACCGATGAAGGCGTTATAATCCGGGAAGGATCGGGCAGAAATACATTTTACTATCGTGCTGACAGCTTCAGCTTAAAAATTAAGAAAATTGCTGGTTACTTGTGAGCAAAATTTTGGTATAATTTCTCGTGTATACATTAACTTTGAAGCTGTGTACTAAAAATCGGGAGGAAGTCATCATAAAGATATGAAATCATCATCGCCATATAGTGGCGCGCTGACAAGAGAACAGTTTCTCTTTTATGAGATGCGCACTACTGCAAAACTCATCATAGAGGGCTTGTCTGATGAGGAAGTCAAGGCAACCATAATGAGGGACAATCTCTTTCAGTACCCAACAGAAAAATCAATAAAGAATCTGGCCGGAGTG
>CAVHIG010000084.1:0-3242 GCA_963636105.1 Anaerovoracaceae bacterium | reverse complement strand
TATGTTTGCAGAGCACGGCGTAAACGTCGTCGTTCCGGTGGAGGAGCTTTATGAACTGCGTTCGGTGAAGAGCCCCGATGAGCTCGCCTGCATGAATATCAGTGCGGCGATTGCGGAAAGTGCAATGTATGAGGTACAGACACACATGCACGCTGCAATGCCTGAAAACATGATGACTGCTCTCGGTATGAGAGTGCAATATGACAACAACTGCGATGAGGTAGTGCCTCCTTCGATTATCTCAGGAAAGAGAATGAATCCTATGCACTGCGACTTCACGGACAGCCTCATGATGGCATCAGAGACTATTGCAGTTCACATGGACGATGTATGCTACAACGGATATAAGACAAGCCTCGGACGTACATTTGTAATAGGTAAGGCTTCCAGGGAGCAGAAGGAAGCTTATGCGGTGGCACTCAAGCTTATGAAAGATGCCCTCGCAGTGATAAAGGACGGAGCTTCCACAAGCGATATCGTGGCAGCATGGCCTCAGACACCTGCGTTTTGGGGATACGAGGATTGGGATGATTGCCGCAGATTCGCTCACGGCAACGGAATCGGCCTGAATTTTGAAGAAGGACCTTTCTTCAGCTGCGGAGACAAGAAGGAAGGAAAGATTTTAAAAGAAGGCATGACCCTTGCCCTTGAGACTTGGTACGGTCCGAAAGGCGCCGACTATGCGGGCAGTATAAAAGAGACTGTTCTTGTTACAAAGGATGGCTGCAAGGTAATCACACGCTATCCGGTGGAGTCTATTATCGAAGTGCCTCTTTTTAAGCATAAATAGAAAAAATTTACTTTATTGACGAAAATTCTTTTGAGATGATATCATGAGACTAGTATACCAATAGTTCTTGATTGGAGAAAGGTGGAGGCATGGCAAATAAAGTAGATGGAAGAGAAAATAATATAGGTTACAGATTTTTAGTTATTGCTTTGATGATGTATCTGATAGTAAGCGTGGTAAATTGTTGGACAAATTTCTCAACTCAGATAGGTAATGATCTGGGTTGGGATGAAACAACTCTCGGACTGAATTATACTATCAAGACTCTCTGTATGGGCTTTGGAGCTATGCTCGGCGGGTACTTTGCGAAACGAAAGCCGGTGCGTTTTACGATGAGGCTGGCCGCAATATTATACGGGGCAGGATATATACTAGCTTCATTGACTCAGTCGGATATGCCGCTTTTGTTGTACGTGTCTTACGGCATAATGGCTGCAGGCGGCTGCGGAATGACGATGAACGCCATGAACAACTGTGTGGCGCAGTGGTTTCCGAATGATGTGGGTTTCGTGTCCGGACTTATGATGCTCGGCTCAGGCATAAGCGCTTTGATTTTGGGAAGTGCGACAAGCTATCTTGTGGATGCTGTAGGCTGGAGACTTGGCTTTCAGATAATCGGCGGTGTGTCCTTTGCGGTGCTTATAGTCTGTTCGTTTTTACTCAGACTGCCGCGAGCGGGTGAAGTCCCTGAAAGAAGGTTAGAAGGCGGGCGTAAGCTGCCTGCGGGCGGTAGCGTAGAGCTTGGTCCTCTTCAGATGATAAAAATGCCGTCATTTTGGATGTTTTTCCTTTGGACATCGCTTATGTTTGGTATCACTGTAGTGCAGGGAGGTACAGCGCGCCAGGTAGCGGATGCTATAAATACACCGAAGTTTCTTTCATCCCTTGGCATCGGATTTATAATGCTTTTTAACGGAACCGGAGCAATTATCGCCGGAAGAATATATGACAGACTCGGAAGAAAGAAAGTTATGCTTATGCAAAACAGTGGCTTCCTTGTAGGAATAATCATTTCCCTCTTGGGAATGGAAAGCTCTTCGCCGGCTCTACTGGTAGGCGGATGGATAGTCATGGGACTAACTGGCGGAGGTGTAGGAGCCAGCAATGCTGCCTTCATTGCAGAATTTTACGGAATGAAAAATTTTGCGATAAACCTGAGTATATTGAATGAAAGAGGTCTGCTTTCAGCGCCGTTTTCGACGGTGGCCGGCTTCATAGTAGTAAAATACGCAAGCTATATACCGGTATATTATATGATGATAATTATGGCTGTAGCTGCTCTTTTCCTCGGGCAGTGCCTGCGTAATCCAAACAGTAAGCAGTAGGACATAGGAGGTTTTATATGGAACAGAATAAAAACTGCGCAGTAAATTGGCGCACACCGCTTGCACCTATAGCGGAGAGTGAATATAAGGAAGTGTACGAAGCAGATATAGTCATTGTAGGGGCAGGTCAAAGCGGTACAGCCGCGGCGCGTTCCGCATCCGAAAATGGTGCTTCCGTAATAGTTCTGGAACAGCAGAAGGACGAGAGTCAGAGGGTGCTCGGCGGTAGAATAGCGGCCATAAATTCGGCTTTCGGAAGAGAGAGAGGAGTGCCGCAGTACGATCCGCTGGTATTTATGGGCGAGATTATGAAGCGAAATCAATACAGACCTAATCCTGAACTCATAAGAGAATACGCATTTCATGGCGGCGAAGCCTTTGACTGGTTCATAGAGCCGCTTACCGATGAACAAAAGGAGCAGATTACCATATTTTTCAATCCTGTGCCAAAGCATGCTCCCGAGACTGTAAACGGATTCAGATGGTTTTGCGGTTCCCATGTATTTCCGGGAGGAGACGGCGGTTCAAGCAAGAGTGCAGACAGCCCTACAATGAAATATACGGTAAAGAAAAATCAAGAGGTCGCAAAGAAACTTGGAGCAAGATATTTCTTTGAGCATTCTGCGCAGCAGCTTCTCAAGGACGGTGACAGAGTGATTGGTGTAGCCGCAACAAACGGAGCCGGTGATTACATAAAATTTATTGCAAAGAAAGCGGTTCTTCTTGCGTCAGGTGATTTCTCGGCAGACCCGGAAATGGTAAAGGATCTTTGCCCTGAGATAGAGCGTGTAAACGGCGGTGCGGAAGTCAGAGGCATGGGTTGGAAAGGCATGGGCATCCGCATGGGACTTTGGGCGGGAGCAAAGCTTGACCCGGGTCCTATAGGTGCAGAGGGCGGCAATTATTGCCATATCGGAAGCATGTTTTGCGGAATGTTCAATGTAGCGATGAATGAGGACGGTCTACGCTTCTGCGATGAGTGTAACGGCCGAGTTTTAGCAAAGAGACAGCCCGGTGACCATCTCTCATTTGTATGGGATTCCGCTTGGAGAGAGAGAATGGAATATCAGCCGATAGAGCATGGCGTAGCAGATCCGCGCTCCCCTGAGACTATGGAGCTTTTGAAC
>CAVHIG010000083.1:0-3282 GCA_963636105.1 Anaerovoracaceae bacterium | reverse complement strand
GGCACATATCGCTTGATGCAATCTGCGAGCAGATGGGAAGAACGCCTCCCTGGGCCGATGGACTTCTTCTCCGAGCGGACGGATACGAGTGTGATTTTTATAAAAAAGATTAGTAGCAGGGGGTTCGATTAAGGTGGATTCTTCGTATATGGGTAGGAGGCTTTATGCTTCCTGCCTATTTTATATATTTTGCAAAGGAGGATTCGAATTGGACGGATTAAGAACGCGCGAGTACTTGCCGATGGTGTATATCTGCTCTCCTTATTCGGGAGATACCGAGCAGAATACCTTACGTGCAAGGAAGTACAGCCGCTTTGCCTATGAGAGGCGAAACATCCCAATGACGCCGCATCTGCTCTTCCCGCAGTTTATGAGTGATGATGTGCCAGCAGAGCGTGCGGACGCTATGCACTTTAATTATGTGCTGCTTGGTGCCTGTGATGAGCTTTGGGTGTTCGGAGAGAAAGTCTCGGAGGGCATGGCTCATGAAATCGGTATTGCCAAGAAGCAAAACCTACCCATCAGGTATTTTACTGAAGGCTTAGAGGAGGTGAAGAGAGATGATTAATTTTACCTTGTACACTGCCAACACTGCGGGAAATCAAGCTAACTGTCTGTATCCGAACGAGGCTTTGATTACTGATAAAGCATCGTTTGAGAAAGCGATAAAGCATGATCACGTTTGCGCAAAGTTTAGGGGGAATTATCGCAGCAACGATAATTTTGAATGTGCGAATGTGCTGCCGATGGATTGCGATAATGACCACTCGGATAATCCACGTGATTGGGTACATCCGCTTGATGTTGCGAGGGCATTTCCTGGCGTAGCATTTGCTGCGTGCTATAGCAGAAGCAACATGAAAGCCAAAGGAGGAAAATCCGCACGGCCAAGATTTCATGTGTACTTTCAGATTCCGGAAATGGCCGATGGCAGAGCATATGCAGACCTAAAAAGAAAAGTGCAGCAGTGCTTTCCATATTTTGATGAAGGCGCGCTCGGAGAGGCAAGGTTTCTTTACGCTACAGAAGAGCCAGACATTGAGTTGTTTGATGGGGAGGTGAGCATTGCAGACTTTTTCGACAATGATGATTTCGCAGAGTTTGATGCACGGACTGATGAAATCACAGAAGGCAGCCGTAACAGCACCATGAGTCATATTGCCGGAAAGCTTGTAAAGCGCTACGGATATACAGATGCGGCACATGAGCTATTTTTGAAAGAAGCGGAAAAATGCAATCCTCCTCTTGATGATTTTGAGCTGGATAAGATTTGGTATTCCGCAGGAAAGTTCGCAGCAAAGGTCACAAGTCAAGAAGGATATATTCCTCCAGAAGTATATAACGCGGGGAGCATATTAAAACCCACGGACTTTTCTGATGTTGGCCAGGCGGTAGTTATGGCAAGCGAGTATGGCGGAAAGCTTAGATACTCGCCTGCAACAGACTACCTTGTATATAACGGAAGCTTCTGGGAGGAATCCGCGCCAAAGGCTCAAGGCATTTCGCAGGAACTTACCGAACGCCAGCTTGAGGAAGCGGAGGCTGAAATAGAAAGAGCAATGGATGAGATGAAGAAAAATGGCGCATTTGAAATTCTTGCCACTATGGGGCCAAAGAAGGCAGAGTCTGCATTTAATAGGATGCAAAAGCAGACGTTTGATATGTATAGAGCGGCTCAGGAATATATGAAGTATGCCATCAAGCGCAGAGATTCTAAGTATATCGCATCAACTCTTAAAGAGGGCCGGCCAATGCTTGAGGTGGCGCAAAATAGCCTTGATGCAAATGAGTTCATGCTTAACTGCCCGTCTGGAACAGTTGACCTTAGAAAAGGCGCGTCATCAATTAATGGCCATGACCCAGAGGACTTCATTACAAAGCAGACTGCAGTTGATCCAGGAAATGACGGTATGAAGCTTTGGAATGATGCCCTGTCAACATTTTTTCAGGACGACGAGCAGCTCATTGACTATGTTCAGAAAATCGTAGGTCTTGCAGCTATTGGCAAAGTGTATGTCGAAGCGCTCATCATAGCATATGGGGAAGGTCGGAATGGTAAATCGACATTCTGGAATGTGGTGTCGCGCGTCCTCGGAACATATAGTGGGAACATCTCAGCAGATATGCTGACCGTTGGCTGCAGGCGAAACGTAAAGCCAGAGCTTGCCGAAGCAAAAGGAAAGCGCCTGCTCATTGCTGCGGAGCTTGAGGAGGGGATGCGCCTTAATACATCCAATGTAAAGCAGCTCTGCTCAACAGATGAGATCTACGCTGAGAAAAAGTATAAGGATCCGTTCTCATATACTCCGACGCACACACTGGTGCTCTACACAAATCACCTGCCAAGGGTCGGAGCAATTGATAAGGGAACTTGGAGAAGACTGATTGTAATTCCGTTTGATGCGAAGATTGAAGGTTCAGCTGACATCAAGAATTATGCTGATTACCTTTTCGAGAATGCCGGCGGAGCGATTCTTTCATGGATTATTGAAGGAGCAAGAAAGGTCATCGCAGATGATTTTCATGTCGAGGAGCCATCAAAAGTCAAGGATGCTATCAAAGATTACAAAGACAACAATGACTGGATGAGCGCATTCCTCCAGGACCGCTGCGAGCTTGATGCCAAGGAGGTAGCAAAGTCAGGTGAGGTTTACAACGAATATCGTGCCTATTGCAATCAGGTGGGTGAGTATGTTCGCAGTTCTGCAGACTTCTATTCAACAATCGAGTTCTTAGGGTTTGAACGTTTCAGAAATAAAAAAGGCAGATACATCAAGGGTTTACGGCTGAAAACAGAGTTCGAAGAGGAATAATGCCATTAAGGGTGACGCAGTATGACTACATATTACATAACTTTTCTATAGAGAGTAAAAAATAACCTATATATAAAAGTATAGTAAATACCTGTCTTACTGTGTCACCACCTAAAAAAATCAGTGATGAAGAAGCGAAAAAATGCTTGAAAAAGAAATAGAAAAAGCACTTGTGCGAGCCGTGAAAAAGGGCGGTGGCATGTGCGTAAAACTTAGCTGCCAGGGCATGGATGGCATGCCGGACAGATTGATACTCATGCGTGATGGCAGGTGCGCGTTTGCAGAACTAAAGGCTCCTGGTAAAAAGCCACGGCCGCTGCAGGTAAAGCGAATGAAGGACTTACGTAGCCTCGGATTTTCCTGCTACGTGATTGATGGAAAAGACCAGATACAAAACACACTTGATGAGATAGGGGGTGATGCCAAGTGAAGTTCATACCACACGATTATCAGAAGTTTGCAATTGAGT
>CAVHIG010000082.1:0-3324 GCA_963636105.1 Anaerovoracaceae bacterium | reverse complement strand
TGCAGCCAGCTACCACCCCCAAATCTTCCTTACAACAATAATTTGATAAAGTATATTTTTACAAACTACATTAGCAGTCATATTTCAGTTGCTTCAGTTCTTTGTTGTACAGATACTTTATAAGCACTGCCGAATATACAAGTCCCAAAACCTCAGCCAAAGGGAATGAAAGCCATACACCAGTCACTCCGAGACTCGGAATCCTTGAGAGGAATATCGCAAGAGGCACAACTCCGATGAGCTGCCTTATAAGCGAAGCATACAGGCTCCAAAAGCCGTGTCCCGTCGCCTGAAACATCGAAGAACACATGATACCAAAGGATGCCGGGATAAAGCATATACTTATGAGTCTCAGAGCCGGTCTTCCAATCTCTATCATATCTTCTGACGCATTGAATATTCCAAGAAGCTGCGTCGGGAAAATCTGGAATATAATAAAACCAAAGAGCATTATCAAGAATGCCGAGAACCAAGCCTTTTTGAAAGCCTCAAGCAATCTTTTGCCATTGCGTGCTCCATAGTTATATCCAAATATAGGAAGCGCTCCTTGATTCAATCCAAATGTCGGCATGAATATAAAAGATTGCAACCTGAAATATACACCGAGTACCGCAACACCTGTCTTTGAAATGCCTATTATTACAGCATTCAAAGCAAGATTCATTACAGTACTTATGGACTGCATGAGTATCGACGGGAAGCCTACAGCGTAGATTTCCTTTACAATATGCCAATCCATCTTAAAGCCCTTGATCTGTACGGACACCTCCTGCTTCTTTCCAAAGATGAAGAAGAGCCCTATGCACATCGAAGCAAATTGTCCTATAACCGTAGCAAGAGCAGCTCCCGGCACGCCCATTTCAGGAAAGCCCAAAAGTCCAAATATCATAATCGGGTCGAGCACTATATTTACTAAAGCACCTGTCATCGAGCAAATCATAGGCGCCTTCATATTTCCCTGCGCCTGCAAAATCTTTTCGATGCCTACCTCTATCATCAGAAAGAGTGACAAAATTGTAGTAATCTGCAAATATGAAGTGCCGGCCTCCATTATGAAGGCCTCGCCATCCGCATAGGCATTCATAAAAGGCTTTACAAAGAAAACTCCAAATATCAAAAAGAGCAGCCAATTAAGGAAAGCCAGCCTGAATCCGCAGCTTGCGGCTTTTTTTGCATCTTCGAATCTTTTTGCGCCGAGTCGTCTTGCGATAAGCGAATTTATACCCACTCCCGTGCCCACCGACACTGAAATCGCAAGCATTTGTACAGGATAGGCAAGCGTAACGGCTGTCAGCGCGTCCTCGCTTACCCAGGATACAAACATGCTGTCTACAATGTTATATAGTGAATTGATGGTCATAGAAATAATAGCCGGCCATGACATAGTAAATAAAAGCTTTCCTATGGGCATCGTCCCCATTATATTTTCTGATTTGTTATTTTTCTGTGAATCCTGCTGCATTAAAAGAGTCCCGATATCCTTCCGTCAGCATCCACGTCGATTTTTTCGGCCGCCGGCACCTTCGGCAGACCCGGCATTGTCATTATATCTCCTGTAAGAGCCACAATAAAACCGGCTCCTGCGGATACCTTCAAATTTCTTATTGTCATTACAAAGCCTCTCGGCGCGCCCAAAAGCGAGGCATCATCTGAAAAGCTATATTGTGTCTTGGCCATGCATATAGGCAGATTTCCAAAGCCGAGTGCCTCAAGCTGCTCAAGCTGCTTCCTTGCCGCGGGCAAGATATTTATGTCATCTGCTCTATAAATTTTTGTCGCTATCGCTTTGATCTTTTCTTCTATGGACATATCAAGCTCATAGGAATATCTGAAATTATTCGGCTCCTCGCAAAGACGCACAACCTCGCGCGCAAGCTCTATTCCGCCGTTTCCGCCCTTGCCCCATACCTCGGACAACGCGACATTTACGCCGAGCTCTCTGCACTTTTCTGCTACAAGAGCAAGCTCTGCTTCCGTATCTGTCGGGAAGCGGTTTATAGCTACTACTGCAGGCAGTCCAAATACCTTTGTGATATTCTCCACATGCTGGAGAAGGTTTGGCAGTCCAGCTTCAAGCGCCGTAAGATTTTCTGTTCCGAGATCAGCCTTGGCCACGCCGCCGTGATGCTTGAGGGCTCTCACCGTAGCTACAACAACTACTGCAGCCGGTTTTAGACCCTCCATCCTGCATTTTATGTCGAGGAACTTTTCTGCTCCGAGATCAGCACCAAATCCAGCTTCCGTAACCACATAATCCGCAAGCTTGAGCGCGATTTTTGTAGCCATTACTGAATTGCAGCCGTGTGCGATATTTGCGAAAGGTCCGCCGTGTACAAATGCCGGAGTGTGCTCGAGAGTCTGTACGAGATTCGGCTTGAGCGCGTCTTTCAAGAGTGCTGCAACAGCGCCTTGTGCGTTGAGCTCTCGTACTGTGACCGGTTTATCATCGTAGGTATATCCCACTACTATTCTTGCGACTCTTTCCTTAAGATCCATAATGTCGCTTGCAAGACAGAGAATCGCCATAATCTCGCTGGCTACCGTGATTTGGAAGCTGTCCTCTCTCGGCGTGCCATTTGCCTTGCCGCCAAGGCCGTCTACAAGGAATCTGAGCTGTCTGTCATTCATGTCCACGCATCTTGTCCAGGTAATCTTTCTCGGATCGATGCCAAGGGCATTTCCTTGCTGAATATGATTGTCGAGCATAGCGGCGATGAGATTGTTTGCGGCACCTATCGCATGCATATCGCCGGTAAAATGCAGGTTTATATCCTCCATAGGCACTACCTGTGCATAGCCTCCGCCTGCAGCGCCGCCCTTCACACCGAATACCGGCCCAAGGGAGGGCTCTCTGAGTGCCACAAGTACGTTTTTATTTATAAGCTTGAGTCCATCAGCAAGTCCTACCGTGGTAGTAGTCTTGCCTTCGCCTGCAGGAGTTGGCGAAATCGCCGTAACCAAAATCAGCTTGCCGTCTTTTGCGTCTTTTTTATCTTTTAAGATGTTGTAATTCACCTTTGCTTTATATTTGCCATAAAGCTCAAGATATTTTTCATCGACACCGGCGGCTTCTGCAATTTCTTCTATGCGCAGAGGCACATTTTCCTGCGCAATCTGAATATCACTTTTGAATTCCATTTGCAGCTCCTTTCCCATATACAAAAATTAAAAAAAGAATTTGGGCAGGTCTATAAGCCGGGTTCTGTATTTGGCAATCATCTATCTCGACGCATTATTGCTAATACGCTCAAGCGACCTACCTCCCGGAGGTGACGGGCAGCCACCTTTCATCCTCTTTGGTCTTGCTCCGGGTGGGGTTTACAC
>CAVHIG010000081.1:2292-3426 GCA_963636105.1 Anaerovoracaceae bacterium | reverse complement strand
GTTCTATGCGCTCAAGCTTTGCAAAGTCTTCAATTTTTCCTATTTCAGGATCCGCTCTTCTCTCCACAAGAGTCTCATCTATGCAGCCGTCACCGCCTAGGTATCTGTCTATCAAAGGAATTACATTCCTTGCCGAGGCGATTGCCTTTATTACAAAGCTTATTCCCGTAATAGCATCGCCTGCCGCAAATACGCCGTCCATGCTTGTCAGAAAGCCGCTCTGTCCCGTAGCGGGATCCACAGGATAGCCTCTCTGATTCAGCTCTATGCCGAAGTTTTCAAAATCTCCCAGGCCGGTGTACTGCCCTGTTGCAAATATCACGCTGTCACATGGAATTACCATTTGGCTACCTTCCTCCGCAATCTCGGTGACACGGCCTGTAGCTCTGTCATACGTAGACTCCAGAACCGAGTGCACCCTGAGGCCGCTCACGTGACCCCCCGCAGTTTCCACTTCTTCAAAGGATCTGCCCGTATAGAGCTCTATGCCCTCTTCTGCGCCTTCTGTCTGATCTTCCGCATCAGCAAGCATTTTGTCTGCCTTTTCGAGACAGGCAAGCTTTACCGAAATACCCCGGCGCAGAAGCGTCCTTGCGCAATCATAACCCACAGAGCCGCTGCCTATGACACATACCGACTTTCCGAGATAAGTAATATCTTTTCCTTCCCTCACATCGACAAGCACATCGATAGCGGTGTAGACGCCTTCGCTGTCGTTGCCCGGTATAGGAAGCTTCTTGCCCTTCGAGACACCTACGGATATAAGCACCGCGTCGTACTTTTCCTTGAGAGATGCCACATCCTTTATCTCCTGGTTGAACTGCGTCTGTATGCCGCTGTCAAGAATGTATTTTACTTCCTCTGCCACCTTTTCCGGAGGCATTCTGTAAGACGGGATTCCGCTTGTCATAGGACCTCCTGCCTGAGGTCTTTTATCATAGACGGTCACATCATGACCCAATTTATTCAGATAATACGCCGCTGTGAGCCCACACGGTCCCGCTCCCACTATGGCCACGCTCTTGCCGCTTCTGGCCTTTTGAAAGCCCTTGCCTTCCCACAGGCGTTCTTTGTCATTTTCTACTGCAAACCGCTTCAAATTGCGTATTCCGATCGGTGAATTGAGTGCACTGC
>CAVHIG010000081.1:0-2282 GCA_963636105.1 Anaerovoracaceae bacterium | reverse complement strand
CCCTCACACAGGTGATTGCATATGTATCCCAAGACTGTAGGAAAAGGTACCTTTTCCCTTATTATCGCTACCGCATCTGACGGCCTGCCTTCTGCAATCGCCCGCACATACGCCGGTATATCTATATGCGCCGGACATTCCGCCTTACAAGGAACAAGTCTTTCTGCCCGCGGAAGTTCTTCTTTGAATATGCCGCGTTTGTCCTGAAGCGCGCCTGTCGGGCAAATCTCTACGCAGGCTGAGCAGAAACGGCAATCAGCCTCCGTAAGCGGCAGATCGTTCTCAGTCCCGATATAGACCTCACCGTCTTTGTTTCTGTATTTTAGGATGCCTACACCGCGTACCTTTTCGCAAACCCTGACACATCTGCCGCACTGTACGCAGCGCTCCAGTTCTCTGTCGATTATAGGATTTTCTATATTGATACGGTTTGTATATCTGTGCACGGTGTGCATTCTTGCATGTGTCACACCCAGATACTGAAGCAGTGACTGAAGCTCACAGTTTGTGTATGATCTGCAGCCCATGCAGTCTTTCGGATGACCGGCAAGCATGAGTTCCACCGCAAGACGCCTTATATGATTGAGTTCTTCGTCATTTACGGTAACTGCCATGCCATCCTTTGCCGGGGTATTGCAGGCACATACCGGATCGTCCTCTGCACCGGTCTTTACCACGCATAATTTGCAGGAACTCTGCACAGGGAGGCATGGATGAGAACACAGGTGCGGAATGTATATCCCTGCTTCGAGGGCTGCTTCAAGCACGGTTTTCCCTTCCGTGGTCTCGACATCTATCCCCTCTATTTTTAATTTTATCCGATCCATCTTTTTCCCCTCTATTCTTTTCTACTCTTCGCTTTTGCTCATATATACGTACGGATCCATAAACAGCGCCGCCGCATTCCACTCGTCGTAATCCACGTGAAATGCCGAAAGTGTCATCGGTACAAATTCAGGAGGTACATGAGCGATTGCATCTTTAAAAATCATCGGCCTTGGGCCTTCCACTCTCAGGCAAACCCTGTCGCCGTCCTTTATTCCAAGCTCTTTTGCGTCCTTTGTGCACACGTGTACGTGCTTATACACTACAAAGAGACCTCTTTCAAGCTCCACGCTACCATCGTCACCCTTTAGCGACACCGGAGCGGTGCCTGCCAGCTTTCCGCTTTCTCCGAGAGGGGGAATAAGGCCTACAGCGCGAGCTTCCGTATATGACATCTCTACCTGAGTTTCTTTTCTGAGCGGCCCGAGAACCGTGCACTTTGTCTCTTTCCCGTCTTTTCCTACAACTGTCACTTTGTACTGTGTCACAAATCCGCCGCCGCCGTCACCCAAAAGCTTTTTAGGTTGAAGCTCGGCATCCTCTCCGAAAAGTGCCTTGAGATCCTTCTCGCACAGATGCACATGCCTTCCGGAAGCTTCAGCTAAAATTTTTATCTCCTTTGCCATTTTACCATACCGCCGCCGATGCACATAGTCACCAGCGCGTAACGACCGCCGTTTAGTCTTAGGTAGTCCAGTGCTTTACTTAAAAGGAAACCGCCCGTCGCGCCCATAGGATGACCCAGCGCCATCGCGCCGCCCCAAGGATTTACCTTGTCCTTTGGCAGTTTCAGCTCCCTCATGCATTCAATGGCCTGCGAAGCAAAAGCTTCATTTAGCTCTATCACATCCATATCGTCTATTCTCATTTCAGCAAGCTTCATGGCCTTCGGTACCGCATAGATAGGTCCTATTCCCATAAGATCCGCAGGCACTCCCGCTACCGCAAATGATATGAATTTTGCTATAGGCTTTATTCCAAGGGACGCTGCCTTCTCCCTGCTCATCAATACAACAAAAGATGCGCCGTCGCTTGTCTGCGAGGAAGTAGCCGCTGTCACACAGCCGCCCTTATCTTCCGGGACAAAACAAGTCTTGAGCTTTGCACAGGCTTCCATGGAGGTGCCCGGACGAATACCCTCGTCAAGGCTTACTGTCTTTTCGCCTTCAGGCGTGTTCACCTTTATCGGGATTATGGCCTCATTCAGGCCGCCGTCCTGCTGTGCCGCGTAAGCCTTTCTGTGGCTCGCCACAGCCATGGCATCCATTTCCTCACGTGTGATGCCATATTTTTTTGCGACATTTTCTGCTGTGATACCCATCGGCACGTAAGCACCGGGATAATTTTCAAGCAGCCATTTATTCATACAATCCGGGGATGGTCCGGGACCTTTGGAAGACATGAATTCTACACCGCCGGCTACTATTACATCAGCCTGACCTGCCATTATCATATAC
>CAVHIG010000080.1:0-3571 GCA_963636105.1 Anaerovoracaceae bacterium | reverse complement strand
CTTTACAGCCTCCTGTACAGCCGGGATTCTTGTAGAACCGCCGACCAGGATTACCTTTGCGATATCAGCATTTGTAACGCCCGCGTCTGCCATAGCCTTCTGCATAGGTCCTATAGTCCTCTCTACGAGGTTTGAAGTCAGCTGATCAAACTTTGCTCTTGTGATATCCATATTGAGATGCAGCGGGCCGTCCTGATTTACCGTGATAAACGGCAGATTGATATTTGTAGTCTGTGAGGACGAAAGCTCCTTCTTTGCCTTCTCAGCAGCCTCCTTCAATCTCTGGAGCGCCATCTTGTCCTTACGAAGGTCGATGCCATTTTCCTTTGCGAAGCTGTCAGCTATGAAATTGAGCACAACCTCATCGAAGTCATCGCCGCCAAGCTTTGTATCGCCATTTGTAGCAAGTACCTCAAATACGCCTTCACCCAGCTCAAGTATGGATACATCGAATGTACCGCCGCCCAGGTCGTATACCAAAATCTTGTGTGAGGATTCATCCTTTTCAAGTCCATATGCAAGTGATGCAGCAGTAGGCTCATTTATGATTCTCTTTACATCGAGTCCCGCGATCTTGCCTGCGTCCTTTGTAGCCTGCTTCTGGCTGTCTGTAAAGTATGCAGGTACTGTAATTACAGCCTCCGTAACCTTTTCTCCGAGATAGCTCTCCGCGTCAGCCTTGAGCTTTCCGAGTATCATAGCGGAGATGTCCTGCGGTGTGTACTTTCTGCCGTCGATCTCTACCGTATGGTCAGTACCCATATATCTCTTTATAGATGCGATTGTTCTGTCAGGATTTGTGATGGCCTGTCTCTTTGCAGTCTCACCTACAAGTCTTTCACCATTCTTTGCAAAGCCGACTACAGATGGTGTAGTTCTGTTTCCTTCCGCGTTTGCGATTACTACAGGATCGCCGCCTTCGAGTACTGCTACGCAGCTATTTGTCGTACCTAAATCGATTCCTATTACTTTTCCCATTTTCCTTTTTTCGCCTATTTTTATTGCGGAAACGGCGCAGGCTCCGCGTTTTTCGCAGTTTTTGTGCCTTCGCGGCATTTTGCGATTTGCGCTCTCCTTTGCTATTTCCAAAAATAATACAGGCGAGTCTCCTTTCTATTCACTATTCAATTGTGTACTTTTTTCAGAACCTTCGCTTTTACCCCAGCCCATAGCCTGTCTTTACAAGCATTACTATAAGCTCCTCCAGGCTTTTCAAAGCTCCGATCCTTATTATTTTATGAAGGACGCTTTTAATTTGCTACCTTCACCATGCTCGGTCTTACGACCTTTTTATTTAACATATACCCCTTTTGAAGCACCGCTGACACCTGACCGCTCTCATAAGCGTCCGTATCCTCAGTCATCACCGCATTGTGGAAGTTTGGATCAAATTCCAGTCCCAATGCCTCAATTTCCTCAAGGCCTGCCTTTGTAAGCACCTCGGAAAGCTGCTTAAAAATCATGCTCATGCCGCTTACAAAGCTGTCATTTGCATTTTCTGTCTGAGCAAGTGCCCTGTCAAAATTATCTATTACATTAAGCAATTCGCCTATGAGCTTCTCATTTGCGTATGCATAAATGTCGCTTTTTTCCTTTTCTGTACGTCTCTTGTAGTTTTGGAAGTCTGCCATGAGTCTGAGATATTTCGTATTGAGATCCTCATCCTCTGCATTTTTATCTGCCGCTCCGGCCTGCTCTGGCTTCTCATCCGCTGCTGCATCATTTTTTTCGGCCTCGCCGCATTCCCCGGGCTTTGCGTCAACTGCGTCGTCGCAGGAGCTCTCGCCGTTTCCGCAGCCTTCGCCGTTTCCGCGGAGCTCTTCATCCATGGCCTTTTCGACCCTTTCATTCTCCATCTTTTTCCTGTCCTCCTGTGAGCTTAAATGTATTGCTTAAGTTTTTGGTGACAAAGTCGATGACGGATGTCACCTCGTCGTATTTCATTCTCGTCGGGCCGATGACGCCGATTTTACCTACGAGCTTGCCGTCTATGTGGTAGGTCGCGGTGATGAGGCTGCAATCGCGCATCATGTCATCGTCGTTTTCACCGCCTATGGTGATGATCATGCCGTTTTCGCGGTTTACGAGCACCTCGCGCAGGCTGTCCTTTTGAGTGATCATTTCAAGGAAGCTTCTGGCTCTGTCCATGTCGCTGTATTCCGGGATGGAGAAGATATTTGCGACTCCGTCCATGTAGAGATTTACATTGAGCATGCTTTCGAGGGTGTGCATGAAGTTTGGCATGATATTTTCGGCAAGGCGGCTCATGGCCTCGATGTCGGTCTGGAAGCTTTGGATGATGTCCAGCTTTATGGCCTCGCTCAAGGTCTTGCCCCGGTAGCAATAGGTCATATTTTTTGCCAGAATCTGGAGGGCTTCCTCGGTATATCCTACCTTGAGCTTTATGGCATTGTTTGAAATCTTGCCGCTTTCGGCCGCAATCATCAGGATTACGGTGCTTTCGTCCACAGGAAGGATATTTATGTATTTTATTTTGTCCTCGTCTGTCTTTGGTGTGATTGCAAAGGCTGTGAGGTTTGTCAGCTCCGAAATTATGTGAGCCGCGTGCTGTATGGTCTTGTCGAGCTCAATCACATCCGATGTGAGCTTTTCTTCTATGAATTTGCGCTCTTCCTCAGGAAGCTCGTATTTTTTCATGAAGTTATTTACATACAGCCTGTATGCCTTGTCCGACGGCACACGTCCCGCTGATGTGTGGGGGTGTGTCAAAAATCCCATCTCCTCAAGGTCTGACATCTCATTTCGAATCGTAGCCGGGCTTATGCCCATGTCATACTTCTTGGAAAGAGTTCTGGACCCGACAGGCTCTGCGGAGTGAATAAAGTCGCTAATGATAGCCTGCAATATTCGCAATTTCCTTTCGTTTAAGTCCATCTTTCTTCCTCCTTTGTTAGCACTCATCATGCCTGAGTGCTAACTTACAATATAAATTTACCACCCCGTAGGGTGGTTGTCAACAGTTTTTGCGGATTTTTTTATTTTTCTTTTTTTCGTCGCTTCAATAAATCCATCTCCTCTGTACAAATATCATATCATTTCAGCGTTTCCAGTTCTTTGACGCTCTCAAGAAAATGCTGTTCCACCGCTGAAAGCTGTTCTTCCTGTTTCTTTTTGTACTTCTCATATTCCTGATGTGCTTTATCAATCGCCTGCTTATGTGTTATACGTCCTTTGGTTGTCAGAATATCTCTTCTAGTCATCTTCAGATAATCATCGATGGTTTCCAGCCAATCCTTCATATACATCGGCTCATGAGCCAATGCACGGACTTCGGCGATATCCAAATATGCTGATACAATCTTATTCAGCGCATCGAGTTCATCCTGTTGGAGATAGTTTTTTGCCACCTCGACATCCCTGCGTTTTATCTGTTTCCCTTCCCACGAAGTCAGTCCCATATTATCTTTCTCAGCATCTGCTCTCTGAAATACAATTTCTGCTGCAGTATGCTTATGTGCTGCCCAATGCATCTTATTCTGCACCTGTTTGAAAAATAGTATCGATGCTTCAGCATCTGGATTGTAATCGATGCTGGTTGCATAAATTTCCA
>CAVHIG010000079.1:0-3589 GCA_963636105.1 Anaerovoracaceae bacterium | reverse complement strand
GTTACTGGCCCAACGACCGGTATCGGAGCTGTAGCAGGAAAAGTTGAAGAAGCATCTACATACTATGGGACTGAAGCCGGCATTGTAAAGAACGTCCATTACCTCACAGACATTTGCGAGGTGGCGATTGCGGATGACAAAGCAGCTGGCACAGCAGGCACTACTGGCCACACTGCGGCTGATATGAAGACGGCGCTCTTTGCATACGGACTCGGTACTGCCTTCAACCAGGATACAGACAGCGTAAACGGCGGATATCCGCTTTTGACATGGCAGGGTGGCAGCGAGCCGGACGTTCCTGAGTTTGAGCAGAATGCTTCGGCAGATATGAATGCCATCACAATCAAAGACAAGACTTTGCTTGACTCGATCGACGCAAAAAAGAGCGTTTACCACGACTATTATAAGACAGATGACGGAATCGCAGAGGGCATTACAACAGAGGAGAAAGCACTGGAGTTCTGGAAAGAATTTTTCTATGAAAAAGAAGATTATCAGAATTACGGCTGGGAGGATATTTATGCGGGCTTTGGCATTGACATAGAAGAAGACGGCATAATCAGTCCGAACAGCGACAGCGTATATCGCCTGCCGGAGGATTGCACGGCAATCTATTTGCCGGTAAAGGGCGAAAACGGCAGCACGATTACGTGGACAAGCGATAAATCTGACATCATCGCAGTTGGCACAGCGGCTGCGTCCGATTCACAAACAACTGCGACGGTTAGCCGACCAACAGATGGCGATAATCAGACGATTACCCTGACCGCGACAGTAAAGAACAACAACGTAACGAAGAGCAAGGCTTACAAAATCCTCGTTACATCACCTGGCGGTATTGCAGCAGAGACACTTGATGCTATCGCAGATCAGATTGAAAAATCAAATACATACATCCAGCCGATGCAGATGTATGGCCACGAAAATATCACCGATGCGATGGTTCAATACCTTGACAGACAGGGCTACGATACCGAGGAATACTGCGATGAAGGAATCAAGGTCGAGCTTGTTTCCATCGGAACAAAGGATTTGCCAAACGACGGAGTTGAATACCTCGCAGCAGACGGCAAAATAAATAGCTACTACAAGGGTACAGCCGGCTTCAGCACGACATCGGCGATTTACAACAATGTAACATTCAAGCTGAGCCTTGAAGGCGTTACGAAGGAAGTAACAATTCATGTGCATATCGGCTGGGACGTATTCTATGTGGAAGAGATGCTCGAAAAAGCACTCAAGGATGTGACATGGGATTCCATAAAGGGCGATAATACCAATACATCCACAGATACGGATGAGACTACAAGCGTAGACGGCTGGAAGCACACAAGGGTTGACGGTTCAATCAGCCAGAACCTGACTGTGCCTACATCGCTTTCGAAGTACTCATATGCCAAGATTTCCTGGTCTACAGTAGGCGATGACGATTATAACTACATTTATTTTGAGACAGAAGACGACGGTACAACATCCGCAATCCTTCAGAGACCGCCAAAGGCAGACGAAGGACAGCCTTCCAACGACGAGGACATCAGTCTGAGAGCAACCGCGACATTCAATTTCTGGGACGACTACACAGTATCGGAGATGACCTCACAGGGAACGGCGACGGAGCCTGCGGAGGCATTCAAGTTCTTCGATATGACGATTGCAGAGGGCACGGAGGCTGAAAAGGCAGATATGAAGGCGGCTCTCGTTGAGAAGTATCCGAGCCTCATCAGAGACTTTGTCGACAAAGAACAGACTGTCAATATGAATGAAATCACGGCTGATCTGCAGCTGCCGAGACCTTCAATTCTGGAAGATAATGGTATCATGTCAGACAGCTACAATCAGAAGGTTACGATGACAAGCGGCGATACGGACGTGCTTGAATTCATGGGCTACCATGCTGTGATCTATCGTCCGCTTCCGGGAGAGGATCCTGCTACGGTAGAATATACGGTTACGATTACAGATCGCAGGACAAAGAATGTGCTTGCACAAAACACCTTTGAAATGACGGTGCAGCCTTTGACCCAAGCTGAGATAGACGCTGCGGCGGCTTGGATGAAGACAGTCACGACAGAAGACGTATACTGGAACGGAATCAAGGGTGAGAATACGGACAAAAATAATGTCATAAGCAATCTCAAGACCTTTGAGGAAATCCTCAAAGACGAGGATGGCAGCGTAGAGTATGTCCGCGGCACGGTAAATATTACATTCGGCGGCATCGACGTGGATGACCTTCCGGGCTATGACTCAATGAACAGTCAGCCATGGAGAGAATTCAGAAGCGACTACAACAGCGTTATCGAATGCGAGACTTTGTTTGTTACGACTCCGGAATACGACACAGAAGTGACTATCGACAGTGTATTCACCGATAGCACATTTGGCAAATACTGGGAGAAGTTCCAGGCCAATGAAGACTATGCGCAGTTTGCGCAGTTCTACAAACAGCCGGTATCGGTGACAGTGACTGTAAAGGGCGAAAAGGGCGCAGACCCGAATCCGGATTCAAGACCGACAACCCTGAGCGCGACAGTTTCCGTAGACGGAAAGAAAGTAAATGGCTTCAAATCCACATCGGCGATATCCGTAAGCGGCCTCAGCAGAAATGCGACAGCCTGGGACGCAGTTACTACTGCCCTCACAAAGGCGGACTACAAATATGACAGCTTTGGCGATTATATCAAGGGCATCACGGATCCAAACGGCGTGACCCTCACAGACAGCGATACAGAAAATAGCGGCTGGCTCTACATGGTAAATAACAAGCTTGCTGACGTATATCTCGGTTCATATTACATAAAGAACGGCGACAGCATCAAGCTTTACTACACATCCGATTATACAACGGATGAGCACGCGGGCGGACACAGCGGCAGCGGCAGTACGACTACGCTTGTCACAACGCCTGAGGAGCTGGCCGAGGAGACGACCGAGACCGCGGCTACAGTCTTTGTGGATGTGCCTGCAAGCACCTTCTACAACAAAGCCGTAGAGTGGGCAGTAGAAAAGGGTATCACAACAGGTACGGACAAGGCACATTTCAGCCCAGCTCAGACTTGCACAAGAGCTCAGATTGTAACCTTCCTCTGGAGAGCAGCGGGCAGCCCTGAGCCTAAGGACGCAGGAAACGGCTTCGCTGACGTGCCGGGCGACGCGTACTACGCAAAGGCGGTGGCCTGGGCTATAGAAAACGGCATTACACTGGGGACAAGCGCGACGACCTTCAGCCCGGAGGACACCTGCACAAGAGCGCAGGGCGTAGCCTTCCTGTATCGCGCGCAAGAAAGCCCGGCAGTGTCCGGAAGCCCTGATTATACTGACGTAGCGGTCGATGCATATTACGCGAAGGCTGTAAAATGGGCAGAGGATGGCAATGTGACAAAGGGAATCGGCGGAGGACTCTTCGGATCCGACGATGATTGCACAAGAGCACACATTGTAACCTTCCTCTATCGCAGCATGAATGGCGCGGGCGAGGCAAAATCGGACACCGCAAAATCAGACGCTGCAAAGTAAAGGCTACAAAGCCGCAAAATAAATAGCAAAAAAATATATATTTTACAAAAGCTCCCGGGGCGGCCCTATATTG
>CAVHIG010000078.1:2578-3682 GCA_963636105.1 Anaerovoracaceae bacterium | reverse complement strand
CGTTTTTGAATTTGTTGTAGATTTCGCAATTTTAGCTGCTTTTCTACAATATTTTTTATTGAAAAAGTATACTTTCCCAAACCCGATCTATTCCTTATCCGCCGGCGCTGCCTTCTTGCGCTTTTTGATGAGCACAAATGCCACTCCTGCCACCGCAATTACCGCAACCACTATGCCCACAATAACTGCTGTCGAAGGACCCTTCTCGGCCATCAGCGAATCATATGTCAGACCCTCTGTCAACTCATAAAGCTCTATCGTGTCCCTGAAATCGCCCTGAATGGTGCGCTCGTCGTCATACATTTCCTCATCGCCCCTCATGACGCAGGAATAATATACCAGACCGTCCTTTTCCATACAGCCCGAGAAACAATATCCTGCCGCCGGAGTAGAACCCGTCTTTACACCGGTCATATACTGTGCATATGGACTATCATAGCGATCGTCCGGGAACATGACAGCATTGATATTGTAGTATTCCAGAGGTGTCCTTCTGTACTCGGATGCCGGTATCTCACCGCCCACACCCTTTACAGCATCACGGAACTTTTCAAAGGTCATCGCATATTGACAGATCTTCACCATGTCGCGCGGTGTCGTCTTATTTGCGCTCGAAAGTCCATGCGGATCGGCAAATTTTGTATTTTCACAGCCGAGCTCTTCTGCCTTTTCATTCATCATGTCCACGAAGTCGTGTATGTCATCGCACAGCGTAAATGCGATCGTCGAAGCGGCCTCGTTTGCCGAGAGCTCCAGCATATACTCAAGAAGCGTATTCCACTCAACCGTCTCGCCCGCAAAGAGGTGCTCGCCGTTCATCCAGCTGCAATAGTAGGGGTATACGGCATTTTCCGGCACCGTAACGCTGCCCTCCATATCAGGATTCGCTTCCAGAGCGAGTATCGCTGTCATGACCTTTGTCATGCTCGCAGGTACAAGCTGCTCATCTGCGTTTTTCTCGTAGAGCACGGTATCCGTCGTCGCCTCGTAGAGTATGCCCGCCTCGCAGTGAGTGATATACTCCTTTCCGCCGCTCATAAGGCCGCCTACGATATCTCCCGAATCGGAATCCGTCTCAGTCTCCGCGTAAACTGCGCTGCCAAA
>CAVHIG010000078.1:0-2420 GCA_963636105.1 Anaerovoracaceae bacterium | reverse complement strand
GGAAGCACCGCAAACGCGAATGCAAGTAAAAGTGATAAAATACCGGTGCATATTTTCTTTCTCTTCATAATCTGCCTCTTTTCGTTGTAGAAATGAAATTAGCTGTCTGAGGTACAAGCTCCAATCTTTTCACATGCAGTGAGGCCTAAGCTGCCCTCGGAACCATGTGTAAGTCATTTGGTTCCGAGGGTAGGTGTAGGCCGAACCTCTATTTTCCAAACAAATCCCTCATTGCGTCCGCGAAGCCGCGCTTCTTTTGATGCGAATCCGTACCTACCACCTTTGACATCTCCTCAATAGCTTTCTTTTGCTTGCCATCAAGCTTTGTCGGTACCTCGAGTATAACCTTCACATAAAGATCGCCGTTTTTATTGCCGCGCAGGGACTTTATGCCCTTACCCTTGAGCCTGAATACGGTATCAGGCTGCGTACCCGCAGGTACCTTGTAGCTGACCTTGCCGTCGAGTGTAGGCACTGTGATTTCGTCTCCAAGTGCCGCCTGAGCAAAAGAAATAGGTATCTCAAGCCAGAGATCCTGACCCTTGCGCTTAAAGAGCTTATGCGGCTTTACAGTCATCACAAGATAGAGATCGCCTGCAGGGCCGCCATTTGTGCCAGGCTCGCCCTGACCCTTTATGGAGATTACAGACTCGTTGTCTACGCCCGCCGGAATATCTACCGTAAGTGTCACATCCTTGCGAATCTTGCCACTGCCGCCGCAGGTCGGACACGGCTTTTCTACTATGCTGCCGCTGCCGCCGCACCTGTCGCAAGGCGCCACACTTTGAAAGTTTCCAAAAGGCGTGCGGGATGTCGTCCTGACCTCGCCGCTGCCACCGCACTTCGGACAAGTCGTCTTTGAAGTACCCTCTGCAGCGCCGCTTCCCTTGCAGGACTCGCATTGTACATACTTATTTAAAGTAACCTGCTTTTTACAGCCAAAGGCCGCCTCCTCAAAGGTGATGACTATACCCTTTTGCAGGTCACTGCCCTTCATAGGGCCGTTTCTTCTGCGGCCGCCATAGCCACCGCCAAACATGCCGCCAAACATATCAAATATGTCCTCAAAGCCGCCCGCGCCGCCGAAGCCGCCAAAGCCGCCCGCGCCGCCCGCGCCGCCAAAGCCCGCATTAGGGTCCACGCCCGCGTGGCCAAATCTGTCATATTTGCTCTTTTTATCCGGATCCGAAAGAACGCTGTATGCCTCGTTTATCTCCTTAAACTTTTCCTCCGCCGACTTGTCTCCCGGATTTTTGTCCGGATGGTACTTCATTGCAAGCTTACGAAAGGCCTTCTTTATCTCGTCGTCGCTTGCCCCCTTTTGAAGTCCCAAGACTTCATAGTAATCGCGTTTTTCTGCCATTTTATTTTCCTCTTATAACCATCGCAAGCACTCCCGAAAATCGAGAGTGCTCATAGTGCGATTTATCTATTCTCCTATTTATCGTCGTCCACAACCTCGTAGTCAGCATCTACTACATTGTCCGGGCGAGCTGTCTGCTGATCTGCCTGTCCGCCTGCAGCGCCGCCTGTGTACTTTGTGCCGCCGTCAAAACCCGCAGCACCGGCTCCCGCGCCTGCGCCGCCCGCAGCCGCCTGCTGAGCCTGAGCCTGCTGATAAAGCTTTGCGGAGATAGTGTGGAACTGCTCAGTGAGCTTTTCCGTCTTGTCCTTGATCTCGTCTACATTTGTCCCCTCAAGAGCCTTTGAAAGCTCATCCTTTGCGGCATTGATGGAATTCTTCTCATCCTCGGAGAGGCTGCCCTCAATCTCCTTGAGTGACTTCTCTGTCTCATATACAAGAGTCTCAGCTCTGTTTCTGATCTCTACCTCTTCTTTTCTCTTCTTATCTTCCTCAGCATACTGCTCAGCTTCCTTTACCTTTGCCTTGATCTCATCATCAGAAAGCTTTGTGGAGGATGTAATCGTGATTCTCTGCTCCTTGCCTGTACCCATATCCTTTGCGGATACATTTACGATACCATTTGCGTCGATATCGAATGTAACCTCAATCTGTGGGATTCCACGTGGCGCAGGCGGAATTCCTGTGAGCTGGAAGCGTCCGAGTGTAGTATTTCCGGCTGCCATCTCTCTCTCGCCCTGCATTACGTGAATATCTACTGCCGTCTGATTGTCAGCAGCCGTCGAGAAAATCTGGCTCTTCTTTGTAGGAATTGTCGTATTTCTCTCGATAAGCTTTGTAGCTACGCCGCCCAGAGTCTCGATGGAAAGTGAAAGCGGTGTAACATCGAGGAGCAGTACGTCATGTACCTCACCTGTAAGTACTCCGGCCTGAATAGCAGCACCGATAGCTACGCACTCGTCTGGATTTATGCCCTTAAACGGCTCCTTGCCTGTTACTCTCTTTACAGCCTCCTGTACAGCCGGAATTCTTGTAGAACCGCCGACCAGGATTACCT
>CAVHIG010000077.1:1579-3746 GCA_963636105.1 Anaerovoracaceae bacterium | reverse complement strand
GGCGAACAGTTGTCATTTACCGGATCATATGCAAAACGTCCGTCAGGCGATGCGAGCACGCACTTGCCCTGAGACACGTTCATCGACTGTGATTCTACAACTTCTACAAAATGACCGCCACGGGAATCATGATATTTTTCAAGATTCTTGCCATAGAAGCGAATGATGTCTGCTGCTATGCCGTCCACATATTCATTGTCATTGCCGTACTTCGGAGCCTTCTTGAGTAGCATCTGGCGGATATCCTCGCTGCCCTCGAAATTCTTATGAAGCACGTCGAGGAGTTCTGCCGCTGTGAGCTTCTTTTCACGATTTACGATGGTATCGATTGCGGCAATTGCGTCGGCAGTATTTCCGATGCTGACCGCAAATGCTCCGGACTCGCTGTAGCGCGCGCCGCCGCACTGAAGAGCCTTGCCCTTTTCGATACAATCATTTACAAGCAGCGAAGTGAAGGCTACAGGCTGACGTACCGCATGCAAGGATCCTACGATGTTGAAGCCGCGGATCATCAAATCCATGAAGTAATCTATCTGAGTGTAGAGTGCCTTTTGCAACTTTTCAAGCGTATCAAGTTCTGCAAGCTCGCCTGTCTTTGGACCGAGCTGCTCGCCGTTTACAGGATTTACACCGTTGTGCATCATAAGCTCTACGCACTTGAGCATATTTACATAGCCTACTGTAGGGCGACCGTCGGAGCATCCTGCCACACCTGGCTGTACGCAGCCGTGAATACCCCAATTGCGGGCTTCCTCAATGGAACAACCTGTCTTTCCCATAACCATAGGTACTACGAGCTCATCATTGAAGAAGGCAGGAGTAGCCATACCGGCCTGTATCATCTTGAGTCCTTCCTGAATCAAATCCTCGCTCAAGCCTTTGAAATAGCGCACTGACATAGTAGGCTGTGAAGTCTGTACACCGGCATTTGCCTTGAGGCAGAGGAAGGAAGTCTCGTTTGTAGCGTCCTTGCCATCCGCTGTCTGTCCACCGATGATAATGTTCTGCCAAAGTGGATATCCGGCGAAGGACTGGCTGTAGAACTTGTCGCGCAGCTTCATAACGTCCGTCATCTTGATGAAGAAGCACTGGATAAGCTCAATAGCCTCTTCCTCTGTGATTCTGCCTGCCGCCTTATCAGCTACATAGTATGGATTGATGTACTGGTCGAAGCGATGCAATGATTCGCCGTGACCGTTATTTTCTATATTCATAATTACGTGCATAAACCACACAAACTGGATGGCTTCATGCATGTCGCGAGCAGGCTCAAGCGGTACATGCGCACATACATCTGCAATCTTGAGGAGCTCTGCCTTGCGCTTTTCGTCCTTTTCTGTCTCTGCAAGCCTCTTCGCAAGCTCACTGTGGCGCTTTGCGAAGATTCCCGCCGCCTCAATATCTATGATTACAGCCTTCCAGAAATCTATCTGATTTTGCTTTTCTTGGCTGTCGATTACAGTCTCTGCTATCTTCTTTTCGCACTGAGCCTTGTAATAATTAAGGCCGCGAGGCAGGAGATTGAAATAGTCGGGCAGGACATGACCTGTGGAGCAGTCGCGGTTTCCGACAGTCATAACTCCGCTTTCCTCAGCATGCTTTACCTCCTCCGGAAGCTCTGCCTCTACTATCTTGTCGAAGCTCTTGCCCTTCCAGCGAGGCAGAATTTCAAGCAGTGTAGCCTTGTCTTCCTCTGAGAGCATAAGCGGATCACTCTTACGGGTAGCAAAATCGTCGATCTCATCTACTATCCATTCAGATGTGAATTCCGGGAATACTGGAGCGCAACGCGGCTTGTCAGCCTGATTTCCTACGATCAGCTCGCCTTCCTGAATGAAGACCGTCATATTACTCAAAATATGATGGAGCATATATGCCTTCTGAAGTACAGGCGGTTCAAATGCATGAGCCTCTATAGCCTCTGTCGCGAGCTTTGCACGCTCCGCACTCATGCATGGCTTTACGTTATTTTGCATTTCCTTGAGCTTTGCAACACGATCGCTCATATGTGTCTGTATCATTGTAAAACTTCCTTTCTTGTCTTGTGTTTTTTATTTATTTCCCTAAGCAAGATCTGGGGCGACTGCTTCTGCAGTTTCTTTTTTGCCTGGCTTTCTACCTTCCACGTATTTTACTCCAATGCCGGTAACTGCGCAGATTATAGCAA
>CAVHIG010000077.1:1084-1569 GCA_963636105.1 Anaerovoracaceae bacterium | reverse complement strand
GAATACGCCGTTTGAGCCCCAAGGTACCATAGGCGCAAAGCAGATACCTCCGTCGGATACTGTACGTGAGAGCACGCAGACATCCAAGCCCTGCTTTTCATATTCATGTTCATAAGCCTTTACAGGTACAAGAGCTGCAATATACGGATCCGAGCATACAAAGCTTGTAACTATACCGGTCACCATTGTGGTTATGATGAGGCCAACTCTTGTACGAGTGAGGCGCTGAAGCTTTGCAACTATTGTAAGCAGAAGATTTGTGCGGTCAAAGAGTCCCGCAAGTGACATGGATGTAAGTACAATGCCTACAATGTACATCATGCTCGTCATGCCACCTCTATTCAGAATTTTATCGATACTCTCAAGTCCTGTGGATGCAGAATAACCATTCCACATGAATCCGAGTACGGCTGCTACTCCGTCTCCCTGGAAGATGATAGCTACTATCAAACCGGCTATGCAGCCAAACATAAGCGAAGCAAGAG
>CAVHIG010000077.1:0-1010 GCA_963636105.1 Anaerovoracaceae bacterium | reverse complement strand
CCTTGAGCACTATGCTTGCTACAAGTACTATAAACGGAAGCCAGAGAACAGGGCTGAAGTGATAGCAGTCCGCAAGACCGTTTCTGATGAGGTCAATTCCCGACTGATCCATAGCAATATTTGAATAGCGAAGACCGATAACTGTGAATATTATGATTGTGACGATCAAAGCAGGTACTGTTGTATAGAGTACGTTCTTTGCGTGTCTGTATACGTTTTGCTTTGTAATACCGGAATTAAATACTACGATGTCAGATACTGGGGAGCACTTGTCTCCGAAGTATGCTCCGCAGACGATTGCACCGGCAGTTACCGGAACCGGAAGCCCCATACCCATTGAGATACCGATGAAAGCTACGCCGATTGTACCGATTGTGGTCCAGGAAGAACCTGTTACACTAGAAAGCAGTGAGCACATGATTACGATAAATGGCAGGTACCACGCAGGATTCAAAAGTCCAAGTCCGAGGTAGATGATGTAAGGTACTGTACCGCAGGCCATCCAGGATGCTATCAGCATGCCGATTACCAGCAGAATAAGAATACATTCTAATGAATCATTCAGTGATCGTACCATAGCTTGTACAAGATCCTGAAATTTTATATGCAGAAAACATACACCAAAAACCATCATCACGATGATTGCACCTACAAGCGCTGTCTGGGCATCCAGTCCAAAGCCTACGATACCTCCCATTATAGTAGCCACGCATAATATAAAGGTGATAAGTGCACCGGCAAAGCTGGCCGGTTTTTCACTACGCAAAGTTTTTTCTTTTGACATGATTGTTCTCCTTTTCATGGAAATTGCCTTGTGCACATTTGGCAATTCAGCACCGGAATAATGACGGAATCTTAAGAAATTTCAAACTAAAGCGCCTTTTCTGATTTCTTCTTGTGATTATTTTATCAAAAGAAAGGCAGCTCGTAAATTTAGTTTTCTTTATATTGACTATAACAGGAAATCTTTCAATGTCATTTACTATGATTTGAATTACTTGCAAATTGGT
>CAVHIG010000076.1:0-3880 GCA_963636105.1 Anaerovoracaceae bacterium | reverse complement strand
TCTTAAAAAACAAAAGAGGAACTTATGATATAATCCGCCATGCGCCCTTTTGCCCATCTCAGACTAGCAAAGGGCAAATATCTGGCGCGGCGAGTTAAATCCCCCATAACATCCGCTTATCCGGATTTCCAAGCGGATGTTATATCATAAGTTCTTAAAAAACAAAAGAGGAACTTATGATATAATCCGCCATGCGCCCTTTTGCCCATCTCAGACTAGCAAAGGGCAAATATCTGGCGCGGCGAGTTAAATCCCCCATAACATCCGCTTATCCGGATTTCCAAGCGGATGTTATATCATAAGTTCTTAAAAAACAAAAGAGGAACTTATGATATAATCCGCCATGCGCCCTTTTGCCCCAGAGCCCGGCTTAGCACGATCCGCCGCTTCCACCTCCGAAGCCGCCGCCCGAAAAACCGCCGCCACCCGAGAAGCTATCGCCGTTTCCGCCAGAAGAAACACCCTCACCATTTGAAATATTGTGACTGGCTTCCACAGCATTGCCGGCCGCAGTCCTGCAGGCATTCATCATACTACTTAGCATACAGATATTGAATAAAATGTCATCTCTGCCAGTAGAATACCATGAAGGCGGTGTCACATCAATATTTTCAAAGCTCTTTATCCACTTGTCTGACAACCCGAGCACATAGGCATAAGGCAGCACCGCATAGAAATACGCCGGATCCGCCGCCGCAAGCTTTTCAATCTTCTCCCTCTCCGCAAGCCTTAAAAACTCGCGGAAGCCCAGAATTTTCCCGAGCATCCTTGCGCCGTACTTTGTACGCTTTGTCATAAGCATCGCAAATTTGTAGCTGACAAGTGAGCAAATCACCGCCGCCACCGCCAAAACCGACGCCGCTTTTCCCACCGCAGAGGCCAATATGAGCGCACCCGCCACGCCTGAAATTACAAGCGCGAGGCCTATCAACACCCCGCCTGTCACGCGCTTTTTCCTGTACTCGGCCTTCGAAAGGCTGTACTTCTTCGCAAAAGCGTGCATCGACATCAAGCCGCCCGGCAAAAGCAGGAGCGATGTAAGCAGAATCGCAAGCATTGGCGCCGAATTTTTCCATATAAATCCAAAAAGTGCCAGCGCCCACATCGGCACCATCATTATGAGCGAGCAAATCGCCTGCGCAAGCAAGGAACTCTTCGTAAAAATACGCCTTGTCTTGTCATCGCGGAAACTGCGCTCGAGCTCTTCCATCGCCTTCGCATACGCCAGCCCGAAGTCCCCCGAAAGCTCACTGAGCAGCACCTTGTCTCCGGCCTTGAAAATCCCGTCAAAGAACGTGCGCTCATACAGCGGAGCCGTCCCCGGTATCTCGCACAGCTTCTCAAACTCAAAATCGGACTTCTTGGCGCCCCCAAAGCCGAGCTTTTCCAAAAATCCCCCGCTCTTCTCAGGCTTTATCTCCCTGATCGAAAGATAGCCCTTGTATGCAAAATACACAAATAGCGACACCAGATCCGCCTTATCCACCTCGCCGTCCACGATGTAGCCCAGCTCCTCCGGTCCGATACCCTCAGGCGGGGAAAATTCCACCGTCTGCACCACCTTCGGATCCCTGCCGAGCAGCAGCCAAAGCACAAAGCTCAAAAGAAGCGCCGCCGCCATTGCCGCAATCATCGCGAAAAGCGCCCAGTTATTGTTCAGCTCGCCAGAAAAATAGCCCTCCGGCAGGACCGCCCGAAATGTGATGCCCTCGCCCTCTGCAAAATCCTCAAACTCGCCGTAAAACTCCACCGTACCGTCGGCCTTCGAAGTTTCCGCAAACTTCATAGAAGTGGTATCCGTACTGCCGTAGGTCCCGGCTAAAAATTCTGCCTCGTCTTGAAGCGGAAACTGCGCGGGCATGGTGATTCGCACGCTGCCCTGCTCGATCGCGGTGGGCCAGCTATGCGGGAGCGCGTTCCAGTAAAAACTGTCATATTCTTCCAGACCGTCATCGTAAATACGCGCGCGGTAGCTGATGATGTAGACCTGCTCGCCTTCCACGTAGCTGGCATCATCGCCTATTTGAATAACGACGTTGTCATTGCCGTTGCTGTCCGTCTCGGTATTGTATTCGAAATCCGCCACACCAGCAAGGTTTGAAACGACATTTATCTGATCGATCTTCATATGAATGTCCTGGCTGACCGTCTCACCATTGTACTCGCTGTAGGCTGTGCCCTCGATTGGAATGTAGCGATAGAGGCCGTGGCGCGGCTCGGAAAATGTCACAGCTATGACCTCGGTCACGTTTACCGAGTTGTCGGAATTCACCTTGATGTCCGTATTGAAATACTGAGTCGTAAACGCTTCGCCTTCGCCGGATTCTGAGGCATATGTCGTAAGCAAGCCGGCTGGCAGATATGAATTCCCCGCAATGCCGGAAGCTCGCAGATCCCCACTTGTTGCACATGGCAAGCCTGCAAAAAGGGTCACTGCCAGAAGTACAAATGCCAGCATTGAAACCGCTATGGATTTTCTGAGAAACGCTGTAGCCTTCGCGCACCGCCGCGTTTGTTTGGCTGATTCTCGGCTGATATTTGGGTGCAGGTCAGTCGATTGTTTGGTGACTTTTTCTATTTTTGGATTTGTTTGCATATTTTGTAATCTCCTTATTACAGACCGCCCTTGTCCGCGGCTGGCAGTTCACTCCCAAGCTCGATTTAAAATCGGCCTCATCTAAGCTTCCGAAGGCTATCTGGGCTTGTCCGCGGCTGCAGCCCACTACTTGAATTTTTAAATAGTATCGCTAATTTCCCATTTTATGGGTTCGAATCTGTTTTTTACCAAAAATTCATTTGTGCGCGAAAAATATCTGCCGCCCCAAAAGCCATTGTATGCCGAAAGCGGCGAAGGATGCGCGCCAGTCAGGATAAGATGCGCCGGATTTGTGATAAGCGCCCTCTTTGCCTTTGCATTTGCGCCCCACAGTATAAATACCATCGGCTTTTCACGCATATTCAAAAGCTCAATCACCCTGTCCGTAAATATTTCCCAGCCCTTGCCCTTGTGGGAATTTGCCTGTCCCCGCCTTACAGTCAGCACGGTATTCAAAAGCAAGACGCCCTGCCCTGCCCAATCAGTCAGGCAGCCGTGCGCCGGCGGCTTTATGCCGAGATCCGCTTCCATTTCCTTGAATATATTTACAAGTGATGGCGGCTTTTGTATGCCCTTTTGTACTGAAAAGCACAAACCGTGCGCCTGCCCCGGCTCATGATACGGATCCTGCCCGAGTATCACTGCCTTTACCCCGGCATACGGCGTATATTTCAAGGCATTGAAAATATCATACATAGACGGATATATCTCGCGGCTCCTGTACTCGCTTAGCAGAAACTCTCGCAGTTTCCTGTAATACTCCTTGTCAAACTCGCCCGCGAGCACCTCGTCCCAGTCATTTCCTATATTTACCATTGCTTTCCTCTTTCTAGAATTCTATTCTATCTGCATTATTACTTGTATCAAGTTTCGGATAATCAATCCCTTGCGCTTCATTTATTCCCTTAAATAATAGCCGAAACAAAGATAATGGTCAATATCATTATACCATAGCCGTAAGGCTTATGGTATAATCTGCCATGCGCCCTTTTGCTCACAGCAGATTTTCCAGGAGCAAATATATGGCGCGGCAAATAAAATCATAATGTCCGCATTTTCAAACTTTTCTATGCGGACATTATACCATAGCCGCGAGGCTTATGGTATAATCTGCCATGCGCCCTTTTGCTCACAGCAGATTTTCCAGGAGCAAATATATGGCGCGGCAAATAAAATCATAATGTCCGCATTTTCAAACTTTTCTATGCGGACATTATACCATAGCCGCGAGGCTTATGGTATAATCTGCCATGCGCCCTTTTGCTCACAGCAGATTTTCCAGGA
>CAVHIG010000075.1:0-3979 GCA_963636105.1 Anaerovoracaceae bacterium | reverse complement strand
TGTTTTGTAATAAAATTAAAAGATAGTACTAGATAAAAGTAATGGCATATGTAGGCTGCTGTCTTTGGCAGGAATTGGTCTTCGGCAGGGTGGAGACGATGCTATTGTAAGTAATTTAGATACGAAAGGGAGGGAATAAAGAATGGACTTGAAAGTAAGAGATATAATGGATAAGGATGTATATATTTGCAAATCCACAGAGACTGTAGAGACAGTGCTTAAGTATCTGGCTGTAAAGAAGGTCAGCGGCGTGCCTGTTGTGGATGACAATATGAAGGTAGTAGGCTTTATAAGCGATGGAGATGTAATGGGATATATTTCCCGTAAGAAGCCTATTCTCTTGAATTTCTTGGACCATACATCGGTAATCTACGATGAAGTCTCATTCGAGCAGAAGCTGATCTCCCTGATGGACATGAACGTGATGGAACTCGCGACACCTCGCGCCGTTACCATAGATGCAGACCAATACGTGGACGAGGCTGCGGAGCTTTTAGCAAAGAAGAGAATAAAAAAACTCCCGGTTATTGAAAACGGCAAGCTCGTGGGTGTCATCAGCCGCTCGACGATTGTAAGGCACATCATGCAGGACATGATTGAATCCTACGAAAAAATATGATTTGGACGGATTGAATCATTGAAAATGATATGATTGAGGAAATTAAATCTTACGAAAAGAAATGGTATGATCGAAAAGGAAGGAAGGATAGAATGAGCAACGAAAAAGGGAAATATTACATCACCACGCCTATTTATTATCCAAGTTCGAATCTGCACATCGGACACACATATTGTACGGTAATGGCAGATGCTATGGCGCGTTTTAAGAGATTGCAGGGCTACGACGTGCGTTTCCAGACGGGTACAGATGAGCATGGCCAGAAGATTCAGGAGTATGCAGAGAAGGCGGGAGTAACTCCGCAGGCATACGTAGATAAGGTAGTTGCCGGCATAAAGGAGCTCTGGAAGACAATGGAGATCTCCTATGATGATTTCATCAGAACTACTGAGCCGCGCCATATAGACAGAGTACAGAAGCTTTTCATGAAGATATATGAAAACGGTGACATTTATAAGGGCGAGTATGAGGGTCTTTATTGCACACCATGTGAGTCTTTCTGGACTGAAAGCCAGCTTGTAAACGGCTGCTGTCCGGATTGCGGAAGACCGGTAAAGCCTGCAAAGGAAGAAGCATATTTCTTCAGACTTTCAAAGTATCAGGATGCTCTCGAGAAGCTCTTTACAGAGAATAAAGAATTCTTGCAGCCTGAATCCAGAAGAAACGAAATGCTTTCGTTTGTAAGACAGGGACTTGATGATCTGTGTATCTCAAGATCTACTTTTGACTGGGGAATTCCTGTGCCTATCGACGAAAAGCATGTAATATATGTATGGCTTGACGCGCTTTCAAACTATATCACTACACTTGGTTATCCGGATGATCCGGCACTTTTCGATAAGTATTGGCCTGCGGATGTTCATCTGGTAGGAAAGGAAATCGTAAGATTCCATACCATCATTTGGCCGGCAATGCTGATGAGCGCAAAGCTTCCGCTCCCGAAGAAGGTACTCGGTCACGGCTGGCTGCTTCTTGGAGGCGAGAAGGTATCAAAATCCAAGGCTGCGAAGGGCTCGGATGTAATAGATCCGGTAAAATTGATTGAGAGATATGGCATAGATGCCCTCAAATACTTCCTTTTGAGAGAATATACCTTCGGTCAGGACGGAATATTTACAAATGAGCTCATGCTCAAGCGCATAAACTACGACCTTGCAAACGACCTCGGAAACCTCGTATCCAGGACAGTTTCCATGATTGAAAAATATTGCGGAGGTGTAATCCCTGCCGCTCAGTGCGGATGCAACGGAGACTGTGGTACAGACCAGTGCCATGCAGATCCTGAAGCTTTGGCTACAGACATCGATCTCAAGATGATAGCGACAAGCGCAGCAGACAAGGTATCTGCATATATGGACAAATTCGCCTTCAATATGGCTCTCGAAGAAATCTGGATAGTCGTAAGGCGTGCAAATAAATACATCGACGAAAATTCTCCATGGGTACTTGCAAAGGATGAGGCAAACAAGGACAGACTCGACACCGTAATGCACAACCTCGCTGAGACACTGAGAATAGTCTCCGTCCTGATTTGGCCGTTTATGCATACGACAGCAAAGGAAATCAGAAAGCAGCTGGGCATCTGGTACGCGGATCCTGAATGGGAGGACGCATACAAATTTGACGTGCTTCAGGGTGAGCAGGTGAAGAAGGGCGCGGCTCTCTTCCCGAGACTTGACATCGAAAAGGAGCTTGAGGAGCTGTATGCGATGAATGCGCCAAAGGAGCCGGAAAATATTCCGCTTGAGCTCAAGCCGGCGATAGAATTTGAGGATTTCGACAAGATCGATTTCAGAGTCGGCAAGATTCTGTCAGCAGAAAAGCATCCTAAGGCGGACAAACTCCTGGTATTCAAGGTGAAGATGGGCACAGAGACAAGACAGATAATCTCAGGCGTGGCAGCTTATTACAAGCCGGAGGAGCTTGTCGGAAGGAATGTCATCGTTGTGGCAAATCTCAAGCCGAGAAATCTCCGCGGTATGGAGTCCAAGGGCATGCTGATGTTTGCGGACAGCGGCGAGCGCTACGAAGTGGTTACGACTGATGCACCGGACGGCTGCGTAGTATCATAATTTTAGATTTTGTCGCGGAAACTGCGCGGGCCTTTGCGATGAGCGGGGCTTTTCGAAAGACGCGTTGCGATTGCGATAGAGGCAAGAAGATAAAGGGCGGGGTGGAGACATCCCGCTTTTTTAAAGCAGTTGGCGCTTAGCAGCTAATCGCCAAGCGCCAGCAGCTAATCGCCAATCGCTAACATATATGAAAGGAACAAAATATGCTTTACGATTCTCATGCTCATTTGAATAATGAGGATTTTACGGACGAGGAAAGGGCGGAATTTATCGCAAATACACAAAAGGCCGTAGATGAGGGCCTCCTAAAATATGTAAATGACGTAGGCTTTGAGCTTGTAAGCTCGCAAATGGCTGTTATGCACGCTGAACAATATCCTTGGTGCTATGCGGTTGTGGGCTGCCATCCGCACGATGCAAAGGGTATGGATGATACGCAGCTCGCCATGATAAAGGCTCTCGCGAGGAAACCCAAGGTGAAGGCCATTGGTGAGATTGGACTCGACTTTCACTACGACCTTTCGGACAGGGATGTGCAAAGGGATTGGTTTAGAAAGCAGATAAGACTGGCAAATGAGCTGAAGATGCCGATTGTCATCCATGCAAGGGAGGCCGATCAGGAGGTTATGGATATATTGCGCGAGGAAGGCGCGTTTTCAAAGGAGAGACAGAGCTGGTTCCCTAAAAGACCGGGCCCGCGCGGCGCTTGCGCGGTGCGGGCAAATGCTGATTCACCTGCGCCCGGAGTCTGCGAACATAGCAAAGCCGGAAGTTCAATTTCCGTAATGCGCACGGGTGGCGGAGCGCCCGGAGCCTGCGAACATAGCGGAGGCTTGGCTAGGGAGTCCGATTTGCTTCCGGATGCGAGGGTGCTGCTACACTGCTTTTCGGGAAGCGCAGAGCTTGCCAGGCAATATATAAAGCTCGGGGCGACGCTTTCAGTGGCAGGACCTGTGACGTACAAAAACAACAGGAAGACTGTAGCTGTCGTGGAGGAAATCCCGGTGGAATTTCTGCTCGTGGAGACAGACAGCCCATATCTTGCGCCGGTTCCTATGCGCGGGAAGCAGAATATGCCGCCTTATGTGGAATATACAGCCCGCCGCGTGGCAGAGATAAAGGGCATGGAATTTGAGGAGCTTGCGCGTATCACCTGCGAAAATGCGGAGCGCTTTTTTGGAATTGTGTGAATATGCAAAACTATACTTTTACAAACTCACATGACCTTGAAGATTTGGGGCTACACCTGTCTTTGGAGGCTCGGCCTACACCTACCTTCGGGACCGAA
>CAVHIG010000074.1:0-4405 GCA_963636105.1 Anaerovoracaceae bacterium | reverse complement strand
TTACGCAGTCGATGAAACGGCTCAAGGCAGGTGATTTTTCCTCACCCTGTCGAAGCGCCATGCCAAGCTCGCGATAGAAAGGTGATAAGTGCACCGGCAAAGCTGGCCGATTTTTCACTACGCAAAGTTTTTTCTTTTGACACAGCTCTCACAGCCTGCTGTTTTGATACCACTTTATCAATCTTTCCTCAGACATCGGGCGCGCGTAGTAGTAGCCCTGGATGCTGTCGACTCCGCAGGCAAGCAAACGCTCCGCCGTTTCCGCAGTCTCTATACCCTCTGCAACTACACTGCGACCCATTGAATGGAAGAGCGGTACAAAGTACTTGCTTATGAGCTCCGCACTGCTCTCGTTTTCTTCAAAGAGCACAAGGCTTCTATCGATTTTTATGATATCCAGCGGCATGGACATTACGCGAGCAAGGTTTGAATATCCTATGCCAAAGTCGTCCAGCAGCAGGCGATAGCCGGCCTTCTTGAGCTCCTGCATCGTCTCAAGGGCTGCGTGACCGTTTTTCTCGACGTCACGCTCTGTGATTTCTATTCTGATCCTTTCCGGGCTTACATCATATCTTTTGATAATCCTGCACAGGGATTCCCTAAACTCAAGATCCTCGACCTGCTGTATAGGAACATTTACGCTGATCGCCCGAAGCTCCGGTACGGTTTCGCTTTTGATAAGGCGGCATACGTTTTCAAGCACAAAGGTCGTCACATCGTCTATGAGGCCTGAGTCCTCCGCGACAGGTATAAATTCGCTTGGAGGTATGGAATTTCCTCTTTCGTCAAACATACGAATGAGTGCTTCCGCTGATTCGAATTTTCCCGACTCGCGATAGTAGATCGGCTGATACCATACTTCAAGCCGATTTTCCGCGATAGCTGAGCGAAGTGAATCCAAAACTGCATGCCGACGCAGACGTTGCGCCAAAAGTGACTTGTCAAAAGGAATCAAATCTGTACCTTCTTTTTCCGAGAGCACCATTGCATCGTTTAGATATCCTCTCACTTCTTCGAGCGACCAATTTTGCCCGCTATATCGCAGCTCTACCTCTGAAAAAGGAAGTGTTATCTCGCTGTCGCCAAGGATGAAACGGCCTCGCATCAGCTTTGCAATGCTCATAAGGCGCGTGGTGCAGAGGAGCGGATCCGTGTCTTGAAACAGTATCGCAAATGTGGCGCCGCCGTATCTGAAAATGCGACCCTCATCCTGTCCTCCCTTGCTTCCTTCTGCCATGAGCTTGCGCAGAGACGAGCTCACCTGGAAAAGGAGGGCATTTCCGCCGTTTTCGCCATAGCTCTTATTTATACGCGAAAGTGTGGTGAGCTTTACCAGAATCAACTGATAATTCTGCCTTGCCTTTGTGCGATAGCGAAGCTCCGTCATGAGGTAACGGCGATTTTCAAGCCCGGTGAGGTTGTCTCTGTCCACACGTCCGCCGTTGTAGCACATGAAAACTATGAGATTTACGGTCGCGCAAATCATGCCGTTTAGCTGCTCATTCGGATAGAAAAATTGGAAAAGCATCAGAAAAACAGCTACTGTTGCAGTCGCAAAGAAGAGCTTTTGCGTAACCTCACTGACGCTCTTTCTGTTTCTGATATAGCACAGCAATACAATGCATACCTCGCATACCGGCGGTATGTATGACAGTATGTGCAGCGCGCCGCGGCAATATTCACCGGCCGCGTTGAAGTAAAAGATAAAGCCGCCATGCATATTCAAAAGCAACAAAAGCGAATATCCTATCGCCATAGAGACATGGAAAATGCGTCCGTTGCGCAGGCAATGACTATTGTAGACAAATTCAAGTACGCGGGTAAATATATAATATCCTATGACAAGTGTCATTATGCAGACTACAAAGAAATATGCGGTATTGAGTACCAATAAGAGCTTTCCCGGATAGGCTTTTTCGCTTTCGAGAAAATTTACGCATACTATATTGAGGATGGTGGACATAGCTGACAGAAAAAGGCCACACCAGTAAAGCCGCCTCCTGTTTGCGGAGCTGCGTAAAGGGTTTGCGTCATAGAAAAAAAGTGCAATAATGGCTAATAAGATAAGTGCCAAATATTCACCTGCAAGTGACCAGCTATTCACCTATAGCAACCCCTTTCTCTATTTCGTGCAAGACTTCTCCGGGTAAAATCCTTTTATACCTTGGCAAGGTGCCTTTTCAATATAACGCGACAAATAACGTGACAACGCGCCATAATGTGTCAACGCGCCCCTTCAATATAAAATATAACAAAAGTAAAAAAACAAGTCAAGAAAAGCCGCGAAAAAGGCGCAAAAAAACGTCCCATATCGAGACGTTTTTTGTGGAAGTTCACGATAAGGCGAACTTTCGGCAGCGAATAGCTTTTCTTCGTACGGATATTTTTGGGGCTCTGCACACCCGTAAATCATAGTATTTGTGTCTTTGCTATTTTGCCGCTTATAGTTTCTTAAGCTGCTACATATTGCTCTCTTTTTTATTTATGCTTTTGCGCAGGTAATTTCCAAGCTCGGTGATGCAGAGGAGTAGCACCACAAGGAAGGCTCCGGGAATCACAATTATCCACCAGGCACCCGTCAAAAATGCCTTGTCCGCAAGTGACAGCATACTGCCCCAGGAGATAGTCTCAATCGGAAGGCCTATGCCCATAAAGCTGAGCGTCGATTCAGACGCAATCGCGCCCCTTATATTCATCACCACCATAAACATAATGGACGATACAAAATTCGGCGCAAGATGCCTTCTCAGCGTGTAGAAAAATCCGCCGCCCATGCATTTCGAAAGCAGCACATACTCGCTATTTCTCAATTGCCTTACTTCAGTCCTGACAATTTTGGAAATTCCTGCCCAGCTCGTCACGCCTATCACCACAGAAATGCTCAGCACACTCGCCTCACCCAATATCGCCTGCACAAATATAATCACCAAAAGCTCCGGCACGCTCAGGATTATATCCGTAAAGCGCATCATCAGCGTATCAAGCCATTTGGGCGCGACCCCCGCGAGACCTCCGTAAACGACCGCTATGAGCGTGGATATCGCCGTTGCCGCAAAGCCTATGAAGATAGAAACTCGCCCTCCCTGCCATATACAGGAAAAAATGTCACGTCCGAGGCTGTCTGTGCCGAAAAGGAATTCCCTGCAAGGCGCGACGCTGCAATTTGCGATATCAAGGTAGGCGGGATCCTTTGTCATGATGAGATCGCAAAGGAGGCAGCCAAGCACCAGGAGCGCGAGGATTATGGCATAAGCTCGCGGAAACTTCGCCTTTTTCCCGCTCATCGGGCATTCCCGTCCATGCGCCATCGTCCCCGGCATGTGGCCGTGCGGGTGTGTCATAGCTCCTGCAAGCACTGCAGCTTCTGCATTTTTAGGAGATAATCTACTCATATGAATGCGCCTCCTTCCTTGCATCCGCTATGCCCTCGCCGGCGATAGCCATGCGCGGATCTATTTTTTCGCTCAAAACCTGCCCAAGGATGTTGAAGAGAATTACGACAAAGCCGGTTATGAGACAGAGCAGCATGAGCATGTTGTAATCGTGGTATTTTGCGCTTTCGAAGGTCAGCGTGCCGATGCCCGGGTAGGAAAATACCGTCTCCACGATGTATGTGCCGCCGAGTATGTGCGGCACGGAGATGGCCATAAGGCTGATGTATGAGGGCATAATGTTTCGCAGGCAATGGCAAAGCATGATTTTCGCCTTTGACTGGCCTTTGGATTTCCCGAGAAGGACGTAGTCGGCGCGAGTCTCCTCTAAGATTTTATTTCTGATCATGTAGGCGTAATACCAAAGATGGCTCAGCACTATGACGCTTAGTGGCAGTATGAGGTGCTGCAGGCGGTCGGAAACGTCGCCGGCCTGTCCGACGCAGTAGGCGCCGCTGCTCGGGAGGAGCTTCCACGTTACGGAGAAAAGCAGTATGAGGATGAGCGAAGCCCAAAATTCAGGTATGCAGCTTGTAATTGTGCCTACTTTGCAAATGACGCGGTCTATCAGACGTTCCTCATGCCAGGCGCACAGAAGTCCGAGCAAAAGCGCCAGCCCAAATGAGAGTACAAAGCCTATACCGCCGAGAATGACGGTATTGGCGATGCGGCTTCCTATAACCTCCGTGACATCCTGCTTATATTTGTAAGAAATGCCAAAATCACCCTTGAGGGCATTTTGTATCCAGCGCTCGTATTGCACATACAGCGAATCGTTTAGGCCCAGGCGCTCCATGGTCTGCTCGCGCTCTTCCTGCGACATTTTTTCTGTCCTATCGCCATAATACGATACAAGCGGATCTCCCGGCGCGAGCCTGGACATGCAAAAGACAAGCACGGACAGCACAAATACGCTTACGACGAGGATCAAAAGCTTTTTGCTGTAATATGTGATTTTTGAGATTGCTTTGTTT
>CAVHIG010000073.1:0-4733 GCA_963636105.1 Anaerovoracaceae bacterium | reverse complement strand
GACAATCTTGTAGCGCAATGTGTGCGTCAGCGTATTGCTGTCCACATCGCTTGTATTTACACTTACGCCCCTCGCTACAGGGTATGCGGTACGCCCGTCTGGTCCGTTTGCGGTAGTGGCGCGAGGTCCGTTTGCAGTCGTTTCTTCACACGCGCCAAAGGTATCCGTCGGATATGCGGAATTATCCTCGCTCTGCTTTACCAGGACGTAATTTCCAAAATCCTTGAGGTTCAAAGTGATTTTCGGGAAGCTCTTAGGGTCCTTTTGGTTGCTTGTCTTATCAGCAACGCTTGTCACCTCGCCGGTAGCCTCATCGATTGCAAAGCCTGTGCCTGTCTCGCCTACCTTTATCAGAGACTCGCTGTGGCTGTCCTTTATAAGCTCATAGCTTGCGTCGTAATCATAACCCGTAGCATTATTTGCAGGATATTTTTCATTACCTGTGATAGCTATATTTTCTGTATTGTCGATATTGTTGCTGAGATCATCCTTTGCGACAAGCTCGATCTTCTTAAATTCTACCGTGCCCGTGAGGTAGCCCTTATTATCACCCTCAGTAGCATAAGCCATGCCGCGCTCGCCGTTTGTCACAGGCATATATGCCTTTACATGCAGGTTCAGCATGTCTCTCATCGGAGTATAATCACGTATTGTTACACTGCCAGTCATATTGTGTGTCACATACATCTGAGCCGTGTAGATCTTGCCCTTCAAAGACTGATTGCTTACCGAAATGAGCTTATAGTTGTTATAATCGTCATTGTCGCCGGCATCAAGGAGTCTGCTTGAGCTTACATTTATAACTTTGTCTGTATCACCGTATGCACCTGTGTCCTTGCTTGCGTATGTACCCGCTATCTCAAGTGCCATATGAGTCTGATATGAGGAGCCATACTTTCCATCCGTAGGCTGCAGGTAGTTATAGAGTACATCCTCGCCGCCGCTCCAATTATTCAAAGGATTATTGTTCAGGCCCTTGAGAAACTGAGTAAGCGCTCCGGCTGCCGCGCCATCAAGCAGGTCGATGATATAGCCGCTTGCGCTCTCCACATCACCTGTGCTCTCGGTGCTCATTGTATCTTTTACAATGAGATCTGTGCCGTCGTAGACCTTATTTATGTCTTCCAAAGTCTTGTATGCCACGTTTCTCGGCTCAACCTCAAGTGTGAAGCTCTGCTCCGCAGTTACCCAGTTGAAGGACTCGCTGCCAGTCCACGCAGAAGTCTGACGCGCCTCTGTAGGGGTATTGTTTGTATAATACAGGCCTACATATTGTACGGTCACTGTATATGTGCCCGCCTGCAGTGCGTCGTAGGCATTTCTATCATCCAACGCATATGCGCTTCCGCTTGCGATATTGCTTGCTGTAGAGCTTGTGCTTATATCGTTGTAGTCCCACATTTTGATAAGCTTGTCAGCTTTGTCAGTGATTGTCACTACATAGTAGTCGCCCTTGTATGTTTTTGAGTCGCTTACAAGCTTAGCAAGCAAGTCCGCGCCTGAGAGCTTATCTGCTGAGCTGTCCTCAGTCCCGCCGGCATACTTCAATTCCACTGGGATGCTCGATACCGGTGTGCCGCCAAATGCCGCTCCGCTTACCGCATCGCCGGCATTTACTCTGAAGCCTGCCGTACCGTCGGAGAATTCCGCGCCGATAGCTACATCCTCAGCGAATATGGATTTTATAGTGGTAGTCGTTGCGTCGACATGTTCACTACTGCCTTCATAGAGCTTGCCATCCCGAATGCTCGTCTCATCAAGGCTCGCAAATGCGGTCTTTTCGCTGTCTTTGCCTGCTTTGTTCTCAGAAATGCTCTGATCCTTTTCGTGCTTCACATTGACCTTCAGATTTTCATTGCTTTCTATCACAGCTATACCGCTTTCGTCATAGAGAAGCACGCCGTTGCTACCGGAGTAGAAGCTGTTTTTCGCAGCAGTCAGTCCGTTTGCAGAGCTGATCTTTATTCCGCCCTTTGTATAGCTTCCGTCAGCGCCTGTAGAAGCAATGGATACATTCGGACCATCATTTTGGTCAAGGTAGTTGTTCTGGTTGCGGTCGCCGTCTTTATTGTCAACTGTACCGCTACCATCATCATATGTAGCCTTGATATTGAATTCCCACTCGATGTCATTGACCCTTGTGTTGTTCTTATTTACCGAAAGGGTCTGGAGATTTCCCCAGTTCTCATTTTTGCAATAGCTGTCTGCACGTGAGCCTTCCGCATTGCTTGGGAATACATACTCGCCCAATACGCTATCGCCATTCTGACCCACAACTGTACGGTCAAAGCTGTGATCGTATACGGTCGTATTGTCTGTAACAGTATCCGTCGCATTCATAATGCCCAGATCAGCCTGCTGTATTACGATATAGTAAGTCGTGACGAGGTTCGCAGCCGTGCTGTTCGTCCCGACATCAGAGCGGTTGTTGTACACGCTGATCGTGTACAGACCGGCATTCTTGAATTGGACATTCTTCAGTTCGGCATAAGTTCCTTTGTTTAAATTATTCCAATTCCACGCACTATCGCCATCATACGCAAACGTATTGTACGGCGTGTAGGTGACGGAGTACAGCTTGTTGCTCACATCCTCCGTGGATTTCAATGTAAGGTCGGATGAAGCATCGTCTGCAAACAGATACGCCGCACCCTTGTAGTTCACGATCTTCCAAGCTGCTCCGGAGATATTCTTGCTCGTATCCTTGGCATTCTGATAATTCAAAGGAGCCTTGCCATCGTTGTACTTTGCGGCATCACCGAGTGTCACAGCCGTCGCGCCTGCTCCCATATTTTTGCTCAGAGCAGTCTTTGTGCCGAGAAGTACATCTGTAGTAGCTGTCTTGCCAGTCAGCTTGCTTCCTTCAGCACGTCCATCCTGCATAGGGACATAGGTCGCAGTGATAGTTGCCTTTGTATCTGCAGCAGTAGCTACTGTAGCATCGTAGCGAGCGAAGGTCTTATATGTGCCTGTCTCACTATTCACCGGCGTATCTGTCTTGGCCTTCTTAAGCTGCCAATATTTCAGATCACTCAAATCGGAATTATTTTTGTATACTGCCCATACGTCAAGTGCTTCAGGAGCAGTAAGGTCTGTATCTGTATATTTTGCTGCGTTACCCTCAGTAGCTGTATCATTATACAGTGCCGCATAGCGACTCTCTACTGTCAGCTTTTCGAGGGTGTAGGTGGTGCGGGTTTTGGTTGTGCCGTTTTTGCCGTTCTTGGCAGCTGCGCCGTCAATACCATTGGCGTTGGTGGTTTTGTTGTGGTTGCTGCTATTACCGGAGGTGCCGGAAACGCCAGCAACGCCGCCCTGGCCGCCGGAGCCGTAGTCTGCGCCTGCTCCGCCGCCGCCGCCTGCTCCGCCGCCGCCGCCGCCCTGGGCGCTGACTTCATCGGTAACGAGCAGATAATCGCGGCTATCAGATTTACCAGTGCCGCCATTTCCGGCACTGCCTGCGCTGCCTGCGCCGCCGCCTTGGAGGGTCATTGTGATACTGCCCGCTGCGTCCTCATAGACAAGCAGCGTACCGGCAGTTGCGGGAGTCGCAGCTGTACCGCTTGTAACGGACGCCGTGCCGTTCGTGCCGATGCCCGCTCCGGCACCGCCGCCGCCGGTGCCGCCCGCACCGCCGCCGCCGCCGGACGAAGAGTCACCGAAAGCGCCAAACTCGGCATAGCCGTTGCCTCCATTGCCTCCGTTGCCGCCCCTGCCGCCCTGGCCGCCGGTCGCAACAACCGCACCGTTGCCGGCAAAGATCAGCGTAGCATTTTCAGGCAGAAGGATACCGGCATAGCCGCCGGCATGCGTCTGAGTACTTGTGTTTTTCGATGGCTTATTTTTGTTGCCGCTGCCGTTTGCACCGGCCGTGCCGTCTGTTCCGTCAAGGGCAGCCTGACCGGTTGCGTTCAGCGTATAGCCGTTGAGGTAAATTTTGACATACGCGCCTGGGGCGATCTTCAAACCGTTGCCGCTGCCATCCAGCGTCAAATTACCGCTCAGGTAGTAGTCGCCGGAGGGCAGTGTGCGATTTGAGCCACCTGCAGTGCTTTCTGTAGTACCGCTGCTAAGCAGCTGGTTCAGATCGACCGTATTTTCGCTGATCTGCACAAATGTTGCGCTCACCGTCACAGGGAACGCAGGCATAACGAAGCTGTTTCCATTCAGCGGGATCTCTGTCTGCGGCGCATTTGTCCCCTCCACGGTAATCTCATTGATCACATAATTTTCGCTAGGGGTAGCCGTCACGGTGACGGTCTTGCCCGCCTCGACCAAGCCGCTCGCAGATGTGGACACATTCCCGTGCTCGGCAGATGCGACAGTCACCGCAGACTTCACGCCCTCGTAGGTGACGATCACTGTGGTGTCGCCTGTGACAATGTGGGTAAAGGTCTTTACGCCGTTCTCCCCGTCTAATAAGGTCTGTTCATCATCACCAATCTTCGCACTCTTCACCGCATACCCTTCGTCCGGCGAGATGCTCACGGTGACATCGGTGTTTTTCGCAACCTCAGAAACTTCTTGATTATTGCTTTTGAAGACCACCTCGCCGTAAGCACTGACCGCACTGAGGCCGTACTGCGCCTGATACAGTGTGACTGTGGTTGTCTTTGTCCCGTAGGTCACGGTGGCGTCAGTAGAGGTAACATTAGCAGGGAACAAAGTCGGCGAAACGCTCAGCGCACTGTTGTCTGAAATATCCACAATGTGCCAGTCTTCACCTTCCACCG
>CAVHIG010000072.1:0-4839 GCA_963636105.1 Anaerovoracaceae bacterium | reverse complement strand
GCAGAACAGTAGGATCCGGCGTTGTTACTGAGATCATTGAGTAGTTTTGGCACAGATTAGAGGCTAAAGAAAATTATGCGGCGCACCTTTTTGGTGCGCCGTTTTTAGAAAGTATACTTATAAAATGATGCGACAGGAGGTAAAAAATGATATATACGGAATTTAAGGGAAAGAAAATATCTCAGCTTGGTATGGGAACCATGCGGCTTCCTGTACTTGATGGTGAAAATAGCAAAATCGATGAAGCTCAAAGCCTTGAAATGTTTGATTATGCCTATAAGCATGGCGTAAATTACTTCGACACGGCCTGGGGCTATCATGACGGAAATTCGGAAATCGTGACAGGAAAGGCGCTTGCTCGCTATCCGAGAGAAAGCTTCAATCTCACAACGAAATTTCCGGGATATGACAGAGACAACTTTCCAAAGGTAAAGGAGATTTTTGAGAAGCAGCTCGAAAAGCTTCAGGTCTCCTACTTTGATTTTTATCTTTTCCACAATGTATGCGAATACAATATCGACTACTATCTCAATCCTGAATATGGCGTAAAGGAATATCTGGTGGAGCAGCGCAATGCCGGAAGAATAAAGCATCTGGGCTTTTCTTGTCACAGCTCGATAGACTGCTTCAAGCGTTTTTTGGAAAATTATTGTGATGTAGTTGAATTTTGCCAGATTCAGCTCAATTGGCTTGACTGGGATTTTCAGGATGCAAAGGAAAAGGTACGCATTTTAAACGAGAAAAAAATTCCTATCATCGTAATGGAACCGTTGCGCGGCGGAACTCTTGTAGAGCCGGCAGGCAGCGCGGAGAAATGCTTCCGCTTTTTACAGTCTGTACCGGGCATAATGACGATTCTTTCGGGCATGTCCTCCATGGAACAGATTAAGGATAATATAAATACATTTGAGACTGAGAAGCCGCTTTCTGAGAGTGAAAAAGAAGCTCTCTTTGAGAAGGCTGCAAAAATGACGCAGAATGTACCTTGCACATCGTGTCGCTATTGCACGACATATTGTCCAAAGGGCATAGATATCCCTTATATGATAAAGCACTACAACCAGATTACCTTCAATCCGGCAGGTCTTGCGTGGTATACAAGTATGGCTATAGGTGGTGTGGAAAAGGGCAAAAAGCCTTGGGATTGTATAGCTTGCGGGGCTTGCAAGGCTGTCTGTCCGCAGCAGATAGATATACCGCACTATATAAAGGAATTGGCAGATAAACTCAAAAAATAGAGGCTCGGCTACAGCTCTCCGCAGGGCCGAATTGACTTACACATGGCCCTGCAGAGAGCATACGCCTCGCTGCGTGAGTGAAATACTTACAGGTAGGGGCTCGGCTACAGCACACAATATGGAGGAATGATATGCTTTTTAAAAATATAACAATCTTGGATGAAGACCTGAATGTAAAGGAAAATATGTATGTCGGGATTAAGGGCGATAAAATCGACTATATCGGTGAGGAGAGCCCGAAGGATCTGTACGACTATATCAAGGACAGTACCATTTACGACGGCAAAGGCAAGCTGCTCATGAGCGCCTTTTACAATACTCATACGCACTCCGCGATGACTCTTATGCGTGGATACGGCGAGGGTCTCTGCCTTCAGGAATGGCTGAATGACAGGATTTTCCCATTTGAGGACAAGCTCGATGGCAATGCCGTATACTATGGCACTCTCCTCGCGATTGCGGAATCGCTCGCAAGCGGCATAGTTTCCTCTACTGACATGTACTATTTTCCGGAGGATATGGCCAGAGCGGTGAATGAATCCGGCGCAAAGATGAATATTTCAAGAGGTATCGTGCATTTTGAGCCTACGGATCCGCGCAAGAGCGAGCGCTTCATCGAAATGGCGCAGTTTATACGAGATTACGACGGAACGTCCATGGGAAGACTGATAGCAGAGGCCTGCATACATGCGGAGTATACTTCAAATCCGGCTACGGTAACGGCGGTAGCCGAGTGCGCGCGGGAGCTTTCGGTAGGAGTCCATGTGCACCTTTCGGAGACGAAATCAGAGCATGAGGAGTGCAAGGGACGCCATGGCAAGACGCCGGCGAGATATTTTTATGATCTTGGGCTTTTTGACCAGAGGACAACAGCTGCGCATTGTGTATGGCTTGAGGATGAGGACTATAGCCTTTTGGCTGAGAAAAAGGTTACGGTCGCTACCTGCCCCGCAAGCAATATGAAGCTTGCAAGCGGTATCGCGGATGTGTGCAAGATGCTGAAAAGCGGTATAAATCTCACCATCGGTACGGATAGCGTCAGCAGCAACAACAGCCTGAACTATTTCGAGGAGATGAAGCTTACGGCTCTTGCGGCAAAGATAAAGACGGGGGATCCTGTGGCAATTTCTCCGGTCGAAATTCTAAGGGCGGGTACATATAGCGGTGCGATGTCGCAAAACAGAAAAAATTGCGGTAGACTTGCAGTCGGAAATAAGGCTGATATAATCGTTTTGGACATAGATAGAGCAAATATGCAGCCTATCCACGATATCAGGACAAATGTCGTATATTCCGCGGATCCGAGCAATGTGCTCATGACCATGGCCGATGGCAAGGTGCTTTACGAGAATGGTGAATTTAAGACCATCGACATAGAAAAAACAATTTTCGAGCTTCGCGAGGCTACGGAAAAAATATTGGGAGAGTTACAATAATGGCAAGAAAATCTTTTGTGCAGGGGGCGGTGATCTTAGGAATCGCCGGAGTGATCATAAAGGCTATGGGTGCTGTATTTCGAATACCGCTGGGGAATCTCATAGGCGATGAGGGTATGGCCTACTATCAGGCAGCATATCCCATATATGTAATGTTTTTGATGGTGGCTACGGCCGGTATACCTACGGCTATTTCGAGAATGGTATCTGTGCGAGTGGCCGAAGGCAAGCATCATGAAGCCTATCGTGTATTTAGAATATCATTTGTACTTCTGGCCGGTATAGGCATAGTTTCGGCCGGTATCTGCTTTTTCGGCGCGGGTGTGATTTGCGATATGATACAGATGCCGGGTGCACGGTATGCGATGATGGCTATAGCTCCGGCGCTGCTTTTCTGTCCGATGATGGCCGCTTACAGGGGTTATTTTCAAGGGCAGCAAAACATGGGACCGACTGCGACATCACAGATTGTAGAGCAGTTTTTCAGAGTGGCTCTCGGCCTTTCGCTGAGCTTTGTACTTGTGAAGGTAGGCAAGCAGCAGGCGGCGGCGGGCGCGGCATTTGGCGCGACCGCGGGCGCTATAGCAGGTCTCATCACGGTTATGATCATATATGCGCTGCACAAAAAATCCTTGCGCTCTGATATCGAAAAGACTTCGGATCAGGCAGGCGAATCAAGCAAGGAGATACTCAAAAAGATATTCATTATAGCTGTACCTATTACGATAGGCTCTGCCATAATGCCTATAATGAACTTCATAGATGTAGGTCTTGTAGTGAGAAGGCTCACAGCCACAGGCTGGGATTATGCCGCGGCAAAGTCCCTCTACGGTCAGCTTTCAGGCTTTGCAAGCCCTCTTATAAATTTTCCACAGGTACTCACGCAATCGCTTGCTATCAGTATGGTGCCGGCTATAGCGGGAGCCTACGGGCAGAGTGACAGCAGATTCCTTCAGGATAATGTGCGCCTCGGCCTTCGCTTCGCCGTAATCATAGGCTTCCCTTGCGCCTTTGGACTCATGGTGCTTGCCCAGCCTATACTTTTGCTCCTTTATCCGCTTCAGAGAGAAAGTGCTATAAGCGCTGCTCCTTGTCTTGTGGTAATGGCCTTTGGTGTGCTCTTCTTGTCGCTGGTGCAGACTCTCACGGGAGTTCTTCAGGGCATAGGAAAACAGATGATACCGGTAAGGAATCTCGCTATAGGCGCGCTTGCAAAGGTATTTATCACATATTTTGCGACGGGAATAGAATTTATAAACGTAAAGGGCGCTGCCCTCGGAACCGTAGCGGCATATGCCATTGCCTCCATCTTAAATCTGGCGGCAGTCAAAAAATATACCGGTACAAAGGTGAATTGGCATCTTACACTTGTAAAGCCGATGGTAGCGGTGCTTGTCATGGCGGCAACGGCGTGGGGCTCCTATAAGCTTCTGTACGGCTTTTTAGGCAATGCTCTTTCGTGCATAGTGGCTATTCTTTTGGCTGTTTTGGTATATGCCGTGATGATATTTGCGACGAAATCTATCACTGTCAATGAGCTCGAAATGCTTCCTAAAGGAAAGAAACTTGCCAAGATAGCAAAGAAGTTCGTAAAGTAGTCATTTTTCGCTAAAATTCAACGTTTTATTTGGTTTTTTTTGGCAAGAAAGTATTAAAAAGTGTTGACAAACAGCTTTAAAAATGTAAAAATATATAGCAGAGTGGTCGGCAATTATTTTTAAGGAGGGTTTTACATGAATAAAGCAGATTTAGTTGCTAGTGTAGCAGAGAAGACAGGTTTGACAAAGAAAGATGCAGAACTTGCAGTAAACGCATTTGTTGCAAGCGTAGAAGAAGCACTGGTAAAGGGCGAAAAAGTTCAGCTTATCGGATTTGGTACATTTGAGACCAGACAGAGAAAAGCAAGACAGGGAAGAAATCCAAGAAAGCCTGAGGAGATGATTGCAATCGCAGCATCCACAGCTCCTGTATTCAAGGCAGGCAAGGCTCTTAAGGACGCCGTAAATAAGTAAGCAAAAAAAATTGTAAAAAAGAGAGGCGCCTGTATATGGTAGCCTCTTTTATTTTCTAAAAGTATACATTTTCAAACTACCTTTGAAGATTTGGGGGTTAAAGCTGTCTTTGGCCTGGTGTTCCTCGCAGGAGACAGCTAAGCTCATCTCGCC
>CAVHIG010000071.1:0-5878 GCA_963636105.1 Anaerovoracaceae bacterium | reverse complement strand
CAGGATACGATACTTGCAAGCTATCTCAATGATATGAGCAAGTATAACAACTTGAATGAAATCAAGAAAACCAGACTTGCTTATGACAACATTACCGTCCAGCTTTCAAAGAAGAATACCCGTTTTCAATATAAGCTGATTAAGAAGGGCGGAAGGGCTTCCGAATTTGAAAATGCGATCGAATGGCTTTGTCTGTCCGGTATCGTGTCACAGGTGTATAAGGTCGAGCAAATCAAAAAGCCGCTTGAAAACTACCGTGATATTGATGCGTTCAAGATTTATGTCTCTGACTTGGGTTTGCTTTGCGCAAAAAAGGATTTGGCCGCCAATGATATTCTCTATATGGTCGAAGAAATCAATGACTTCAAGGGCGGCATGGCAGAGAACTATGTCAATGTGCAGCTCTCTATCAACAGCTACCGCACTTACTACTGGGAATCCGAGCGTGGAGCTGAAATTGATTTTATAATCCAGCGCGAAGGTCAGCTCATTCCCATTGCGGTCAAGTCTGCCGACAACACCAAAGCCAAGAGCTTAAAGGTCTATATGGACACTTATAAGCCCGCCTATGCTATCAAGCTTTCTGCCAAAAACTTTGGCTTTGAGGACAACAAAAAAATCGTTCCGCTCTATGCGGCATTTTGCATCTGAAATCAATATTTTGATGATAACGCTCACAGAAAATGTGGGCGGCTTTTTTATTTGACAAAGCCGCCGCAGCTGTTATAGAATAAAAATAAGTATGTGCAGGGCAATGCCGGATATCAACGGGAGCTGTGCACAGATCCGGAAGCTTGGGGAAGGAGATTTTTTGCGATGAATACGCCAGAAAATGAGCAGCCTTTATTCAGGAAAGAGGTAGTGGACAAGGTGAGCACGCCGGAGCAGCTCGAGGAATATCTTCGGGTCACGACTCCCGGTATATGGATAGTGCTCTTTGCGGTGCTTTTTGTTTTGATAGGACTTGTCGCATGGTCTTCTGTAGGCACTCTCACTATTACGGAGCCGGCATGGGTTATAGTGCATGATGGCACAGCTCAGGTGGTTGCGGATGATTCGGACAGCATAGAAAAGGGTTTGAGCCTGGACGTGCTGGGGCAGAAGTCGACTATAGCCCTGGTGAAGTCCGATGATTACGGACGTACTATAGGAGTGGCGAGTGTGGCGCTGCCAAACGGAACCTACGAAGCGAGTCTTGTAACCGACGAGGTGCATCCTATAGAATTTCTGTTTGAAAGCTTATAGGTTCGGCCTACACCTGCTCTCGGAACCAAACGACTTACACATGGTTCCGAGGGCAGCTTAGGCCTCACTACCGTTTGAAAGATTTGCAATTAAAGTTTCCAAGAGCAAACAGTCGATAGCCGACAGCTAATTTAACCGATATGAATACATACAAAACCAAAAACAACAAAAACATACGACAGCCGCTCCGAAAGGGCGTGGCGAAGGTGCCGGTGGTGATGCAGCTTGAGTCGCTGGAATGCGGCCCGGCTTCGCTTTCCATGCTCATGGCATATTATGGAAAGTGGGTCACTCTCGAGCAGCTGCGCGTGGATTGCGGCGTCACAAGGGACGGCTCAAAGGCAAAAAACATCTATCTGGCAGCGCAGAGCTACGGCCTCGAGGTAAAGGCCTTTACGATGAGCCCCCAAAAGCTGCGCGAGACCGGGCAGTTTCCATGTATCATACACTGGAATATGAACCATTTTGTGGTACTTTGCGGCTTTCGCGGCGGCTACGCGTACATAAACGACCCGGCCCTCGGCGAGCGAAAGCTGAGCCTTCAGGAATTTGACAATTCCTTCACCGGAGTGGTGCTCTTCATGGCGCCGAGCGCGGACTTTGAGCCGAGCGGAAAAAGGCGCAGTTCATTCTGCTATATGCAAAAAAGATTTGCGGGGCTGGGGGCTGCCGCTGTATTTGTGCTGCTTACAAGCGCGCTCAGCTACCTCTTCGGAATAGTAAATTCCGTGACCTCGCGCATCTTCATGGACGTTTTCCTGGGAGACACGGGCCGAAGCGGTCTATATATCTTTGTCCTGATACTTGCCGTGCTTGCGGCGCTGCAGCTTGTGACGGCCTGGGGCCAGGCGGTATATTCCCTGAAAATCAACAGCAAGATGGCAGCGATAGACGACTCGAAATACATGTGGAAGGTGCTGCATCTGCCGATGGAATTCTTTACGCAAAGGCTTGCGGGCGACATTCAGTCCAGAATGCGCCTAAACGCGGAGATTGCCGACACGCTCGTAAATGTCGTGACTCCGCTTGTGCTGAACACCTTCATGGCGGTTTTCTACCTGATCCTCATGCTGAAGCAAAATATAACACTTACGGTGCTCGGCCTCATTGCCGTGCTTTTGAACGTGATTACGGCAAAAATCGTTTCGGCGCGCCGTATCGGATTTACGCGAGTGCAGATGCGTGATGAGGGCAGGCTTGCGGCAACGGCGCTTACCGGCATAAGCATGGTGGAGACGCTAAAGGCGAGTGGTGCGGAGAACGGCTTCTTTGCAAAGTGGGCAGGTCTGCAGGCCTCCGCAAACGCGATGGAGGTAAAGATAAATAAAAATGATTACAGGCTCGGCATGCTTCCGGTATTTTTTGCGGAGCTTGTAAATTACATAGTGCTGATAGCGGGCGTATGGCTCATAATGCAGGGAAAATTCACCCTCGGCAGCATAGTTATGTTTCAGGGATTTTTGACGTCGTTTCTTTCGCCCGCAAAGACTGTCATAGAGACCGGCCAGACCGTGCAGGAGCTGGTCACGAAAATAGAGCGCGTAGAGGACGTAATGGAATACCGGGACGACCCCGCCGTTTCCGCAGACGCAGAGACCGCAGGCGCAGAGACAGCAGGCGCAGGGACCGCAGGCGCGGAAATTGCCAAGCTCAGGGGCGAAATTGAGCTCAGGGACGTAAGCTTCGGGTATTCGCGCTTCGACAGGCCGCTTCTGGACGGATTTTCGCTGCACATAGAGCCCGGCAAGAGAATAGCCATAGTAGGCGCCTCGGGCTGCGGAAAATCAACAATCGCAAAGCTTTTGTCGGGACAGTACAGCCCGCAGCGCGGAGAAATCCTTTTCGACGGAAAGCCGCGCGAGGCCTATCCGAGGGCGGTGATGACGGGCTCGATCGCAGTTGTGGACCAGGATATAATACTATTTGACGATACGATAGAAAATAACATCAAGTTTTGGGACGATTCGATCAAGGACTTTGAGGTGATACTCGCGGCAAAGGACGCGCAGATACACGCGGACATAATGGCGCTTCAGGGCGCTTACCGCCACAAGCTTGTGGGCGGCGGCAGAAATCTTTCGGGCGGACAGCGACAGAGGATAGAAATCGCGAGAGCCCTGGCGCAGGATCCGACTATTGTGATTCTGGACGAGGCCACAAGCGCGCTGGACGCAAAGACGGAAAACGCGGTCGTAAAGGCGATAAGCGATAGAGGAATCACCTGCGTCGCGATTGCGCACAGGCTTTCTACTGTGCGGGACTGTGATGAAATCGTTGTGCTGCAGGATGGCAAGGTGGCAGAGCGCGGGACGCATGAGGAGCTCATGCGCCTTGGCAGGATATATGCGGAGCTTGTGGCAGAGGAATAGCGCAGGATGGCGCGGAAAAGCGCGGAATTGCGCGGAAAAGTGCGGAATAGCGAGGAGAGGGCCGATGGGATGGTTTGAAAATCAAATTGAAGAGCGCAGAAGGGCGGATCAGGAGCTTTTGGATGCGGCCTTCCTTCGTATGGCCGGTGCGGTGCTTGGGAAGCACACGGGCCAGATGCTGAAAAGCAAGCGCATCATCACGAAGAAGGCTATTGACGAAATCTTGAAATTTTACCATTATATGCCTTGCGAGATTCCGGACACGATAGAAAACGCGGAGGAGCAGATGGATTATTGCCTCGCGCCGCATGGCATTATGAGCCGTCCCGTAAAGCTTACGGGTGAGTGGTACAAGGATTCGTTTGGGCCGCTCATCGCTTTTACAACGGAAAGCAAGGTGCCTGTGGCGTTGCTTCCGGGCAGCATGCATGGCTATTATTATACGGATCCCGAAAGCGGAGCTCGTGTAAAGCTGAATAAAAGGACGGCTGCGCAGCTCGAGTCGGAAGCCGTTTGCTTTTACAGGCCGCTTCCGACGAAGAAGCTTGGAATCGGCGATCTATTGTTATATATGAAGCAATGTGTGAGCGTGGGCGATTGTGTGCAGCTTGTGATTGCGCTGTGCATGGTGAGCTTTTTGGGTCTTATCCTGCCGAGAATGGCGGAGGCTCTTACAGGTCCTGTAATCGAGAGCGGCGCGGGGACGGCACTTGCGGGCGCCGCGGTGTGCGTATGCTGCGTGCTTTTTGCGTCTCATATTATGGAGACAGTGCGGGATTTTGCGAAGCTCAGGATGCTCACAAAGACCTCGCTTTCGGTGCGCTCTGCGATGATGATGAGGACGCTGTCGCTTCCGGCGGAATTTTTCAGAAAATATAATCCGGGCGACCTTTGCAGCCGCATGTCATCCCTCGATGAGCTTTGCGTGATTTTGCTGGGAGTTGTGATGACATCCGTGCTCGCCGCAGTCACATCGCTTATTTACGTTTTACAAATTTTGAAATTTACGCCGGCACTCGCGGCAACCGTGGCGCTCGTGGTACTGGTGAGCGCGGGAGTTTCCGCCGTTTCCGCCGCGATAAAAACCCGCGAAGACCGCGAACTCCTCCTGCAGGAGGCCAGGGAATCCGGAGCGAGCTATGCTTTTATAAGCGGAATTCAGAAAATCAAGCTTGCGGGCGCGGAGAAGCGCGTCTTTGCGAAGTGGCTCGACATGCACGCTGAGACCTTTGAGCTGAAGTACGAGCCGCATGCGATTATAAAGCTGAATACCGTGATAACGACCGCGATTACGCTTATTTCAACGATTGCGCTCTATTATATCGCCGCGAAAAACGGGATTTCGGCGTCTTCGTATATCGCCTTCAATACGTCCTACGGGCTTTTGATGGGCTCATTTACGGTGCTTGTGAATGTTGCGCCTCAGGCTGCGTGCGTAAAGCCGATTTTGGATATGTGCGAGCCGATTTTGAAGGCCGAGCCGGAGCGGACGTACGGCAGGGAGATTGTGACGCGTCTTTCGGGCGCTGTGGAGCTGGAAAAAGTGTCATTTCGTTACAATGACGAGCAGCCCTATGTGCTCAAGGATTTGTCGTTTCGGGTGCGGCCGGGCGAGTATGTGGCTGTGGTGGGCAAAAGCGGTTGCGGCAAGTCCACGATTATCAGGCTGCTGCTCGGTTTTGAGCGGCCGGAGAAGGGCGCGGTGTACTATGACGGGCGGAATCTGTCGGGTCTTGACCAGCCGTCGCTGCGCCGCCGCATAGGTACTGTGATGCAAAATTCTGAGCTGCTTCACGGCAGCATTTACGAAAATATCGCGATTTCCTCGCCGGGTCTTTCTCTTGAGGAGGCCTGGGAGGCTGCGGAAACGGCGGGGATCGCGGACGATATCAGGTCCATGCCTATGGGGATGCATACGATTATTTCCGAGGGGCAGGGCAGCATTTCGGGCGGGCAGAAGCAGCGTATCATAATCGCGCGAGCTATAGCGGCAAAGCCTCGAATTTTGCTTTTTGACGAGGCGACGAGCGCGCTCGACAACAAGACGCAGCATAAGGTCTCGGAGGCGCTGGATGCGATGAAGTGCACAAGGCTCATTATTGCGCACAGGCTGTCGACTATAAAGCATTGCGACCGCATATTGGTGCTCGATGGTGGCGAGATTGTTGAAAGCGGCACCTATGAGGAGCTCCTTGCAAAGAACGGCTCCTTCGCCGAGCTTGTGGCGCGGCAACGGTTGGAGTAGCTTCAGTTTTGTGGGGCTG
>CAVHIG010000070.1:0-6421 GCA_963636105.1 Anaerovoracaceae bacterium | reverse complement strand
TCTTCTATAAATCTACAAATCTACAAATCCATAAATCCATAAATCCATAAATCCAAAATCTCAAATCAACGTTTTCTTTTACCGACATATACCAGCGTCAAACCTATAACCGCACCAAACCTATAACAGCACCAAACCTATAACTGCGCTAAATCTATAACAGCGCTAAACTTATATCAGTACCAGGATTGTATCTTTGTATACAATTATACAATTATCTCTGCCTTCTGTCAACTTAATATTTGGAATAGCCCTATACTAATTATTAATAAGTTACTGTTCCGACCACACGATATGGATTTAAAGAGAAAAGGTATCGTGATTTAGTTGATTTTCAAATTTTGCGGTACCTTTTGGCCCTTACGGACATAAATTTCAGGGCTTTGATAAAGAATTTTCAGCAAAAGTATCGTGATTTATCCAGTTTTCGGATTTCACGATACCATTTGCAATAAAAAGGTATCGTGAAAACTTAAAAATTCGATTTTCGCGATACTTTCGTCCGTTTTTTAGGTGAAAGAGCTCTAAAATGGAGGATTTTACAACCAAAAGATATCGTGATTTTTTAAAAAATGTGATTTCACGATACCTTTACATGTTTTAGAAATTCAAAAAGAACCTATGGCTTGCTCTGCTACGTCACACGCCTTAGGTCCTTCTTTCATGAAACTATACTTTTATAAATCATATCCCCAGCAATCTCTGCATGAGCAGGCTCACCGCAGCTATGCCTGTCCAGCAGCATGCACCCATCAGAAGCGGCTTGCCTCCGCTCCTTACAAGCTTTACGATATTGCTTCCAAGCCCTATCGCCGCCATCGCCATAGTAATAAGGAATTTGCTGAGATTTTTAAGCGGCGCAAATACGCTTGCCGAGACTCCTGCCGATGTGCAGCTTGTCTACCTCTCCACTTCAAACCTTATGCTCCGAGACTTCGTATTCATCTCACAAACCGCGCCTATCGGCAAAGTCAGCATCGGCTGGCCATGACCGGACTGCACATTCCTCATCACCGGCACAGCCGCGGCATCCGGCCTGCCCGAGCTCAAAAGCGCCTCAAGCACCACATCCTCCGGCGTATAATCCGGCATGTCTATCCTCATATCCGTAAACTGCCCGAGCAGCACGCCCTTCACATGGTCAAATTTGCCCGCATTACGCAGCTGATACACCGTGCGATCCAAATTCCCGATGTGCCCGTGCACCTCCTCTATAAAGAGAATCTTCCCATCCGTGTCGATCTCATAAGGCGTCCCTATCGACGTAGCCATCAGCTCGAGATTTCCGCCCGCAAGCGGCGCCTTCGCAAGTCCGCAGCCCTCCTGCATCACGACAAGCGGAAACTGCGCCGGTTCCGCGTAGAGATATTCGTTTTCGGCGTTTAGTGCGCTCTCGAAGGAAATTCTGGTCTCATCATCATACATATCCAGCATATTTGAAGACACCATCGGGCCATGGAAAGTCACAAGACCGCATTTTTCCACAAATGTATTCAAAAGGGATGTCACATCGCTATATCCAACGAAAATCTTAGGATTTTTGCGCACCACATCCAAATCCACGTCCATAATCATGCGGTTTGAACCATCGCCGCCACGCACGCAGAAAATCGCGTCCACCTCAGGATCCGCAAACATCTTATTCAGCCACATAGCGCGTCTGCTCTCCTCGCCTGCCATGTATCCGCCCTTATTTTGCGTAATATTATCTGAAACCTTGAGCCTATAGCCCTGATTTTCAAGCAAATCTATGCAAGCCGCAAGCCGTTTCTCACTTATAGCGCTGCTCGTAGCCACAAGACCTATACACTTACATTCATTCAACTTTTTCGGAAACTTTGCCATACAAAAACCAACCTTTCTCGTCTCTAAAATCTCTATCAATCACTATCCAATACACAATTATAAAACCGCGCGCCATCCATGTCCATACAAAAAAATTTAAAAAATAGCTATTTACAAGCGCCCAAATTTCAGATATAATATTTGTGTTGCGCAAGAATGCCATCAAAAACCGGCATTTCTAAAACCGCAGCCCAAAACCAAACAAGCGCGATTGGCGGAATTGGCAGACGCACTAGACTTAGGATCTAGCGGGCGACCGTGGGGGTTCAAGTCCCTCATCGCGCACCATTAGAAAAAGGGCACTCGACAGCAGTGCCCTTTTTCTAATTGATGCGCATAAGAAGAGGGGACTTGAACCCGAAAGGGCACGAGCGTTTAGCAAAAGGCTCCGCTGGAGCCTTTTGTAGCGAGTGGTCCGCAGCCGACCGCATAGGGAGGCAAGGACGGCGCCTGCCATCGCAGGCGTACAGTCCCTCATCGCGCACCATTAGAAAAAGGGCACTCGACAGCAGTGCCCTTTTTCTAATTGATGCGCATAAGAAGAGGGGACTTGAACCCGAAAGGGCACGAGCGTTTAGCAAAAGGCTCCGCTGGAGCCTTTTGTAGCGAGTGGTCCGCAGCCGACCGCATAGGGAGGCAAGGACGGCGCCTGCCATCGCAGGCGTACAGTCCCTCATCGCGCACCATTAGAAAAAGGGCACTCGACAGCAGTGCCCTTTTTCTAATTGATGCGCATAAGAAGAGGGGACTTGAACCCGAAAGGGCGTACCTTCCTCTAGGCGCAAGAGCCCCGCTCGCCCGGAGCCTCCGCCGTTTCCGCGGCAATATATAAAAAGGCAAGGAGCTGCATGTCCTTGCCTTTTGGATAAGAGAGTTTCGGCAGATTAGTGCTTTAGTGGATTAGCGCTTACTTCTTTTATCAAAATCATCACGGATAACGGCATCCCAGGCACAGTTGTTCAAATCAGCCTCCATCGCATGCTTGGAAGGCGCCCGCATAGCGCTGCAGACCGCGTTGCTTATGCCTCCATATAGGATTTCGGTACCGATGCTGTCGTGCATATAGTTTACGGCACGCTCCCTTCGGATTCCGAAACGCTCCGCCTCCGCGGCCGCATCGATATTTGCTCCGATAAATATAAATTCCCAGCCGTATTTTTCCCGCTCATGCTCAATCATTCTTTTTACTTTGCTGTAGGAATATTCGCGGCTCGCATTTTCCATGCCATCGGTCGTGATCACGAAAATGGTTTTCTCCGGACGCTCCTCGTCTCGGGCATATTTGTGGACGTTTCCGATATGGTGAATCGCGCCTCCTACGGCGTCCAGAAGAGCCGTGCAGCCTCTCACATAGTACTGCCTGTCATTCATCTTCCCGACTTTTTGAATAGACACTCTGTCGTGGAGAACTTCCGCCTTGTCGTCAAAGAGAATGGTGGACACATATGCCTCTTCGCCGGTCTTTTTCTGCTTCTCCATCATGGAATTGAATCCGCCGATGGTATCCTCTTCCAGGCCGGACATTGAGCCGCTTCTGTCCAAAATGTATACGATTTCCGTCAATCCTTTTTTCATGTTCTGTACCTCCCGTTTTGCTTCTGAGCATCGCTTTTCCCGGAGAAGCCGCCCTGCTGTGAGTGACTTCTTTGCAGTAAGTAATTTCCCTTTTGTAAACTCAGTATAGAACATATGGATAAAAAAAAGGTCGCCCGGCAGACGACATTTTTTTGCAGATGCGAGTGTACGAATTTCTGATTCAAGGCCCTTCTTTTTAGGACCATCTTTTTTCACAGCCTCTTTGCTTTCTATGGTTCCATAGGCACCGCCTCATCACCCTCGCAGTGAAATATACCATAGCCGTTTTCGCCTCTATCAAAGCGCTTTGTGCAGAAATATTCCCTCAGGTTTTGTGCAGAATCGTCGAAAGTTCGCTCTGTTTTTGTGCAAATTCACTTGATTTTCGCTCTAAAAATGTGTATAATGGCTATAAATCAAGGTTTAGGGGGTATGGACATATGTACTTGAGGCGAAAGGTGGATTCTTTCTTGAATAATTGGATAAAGGATTCTGAGAAAAAGCCGCTTATAATAAAAGGCAGCCGTCAGGTCGGAAAGACCGAATCCATACTGCATTTTGCGAAGCAGAATTACAAAAGCATTATCGAAATAAATTTTGTAAGGGATGAAAAATATAAAGGAATTATCACGGACGGCTATAAAGTGGATGCTATCACGAAAAACCTCAGCCTCATAAATCCGTCGATTGAGCTTATACCCGGGCAGACCCTGATCTTTTTCGATGAAATCACGGAGTTTCCGCAAATAGCGACGGCACTTAAATTTTTTGCAATAGACGGGAGATACGATGTCATTTGCAGCGGCTCCATGCTCGGCCTAAACTACAAAAAAATCGAAAGCAACAGCGTAGGCTATAAGACGGATTATGAAATGCATTCGATGGATTTCGAGGAATTTTTGTGGGCAAAAGGATACGGTGAAGAGAAGACAGCGGACTTACTTTCCCACATGCGTGAGTTAAAGCCCTTCTCAGATTTGGAAATGCAGGTATACCACAAGCTCTTCCTTGATTTTGACATTCTGGGCGGAATGCCCGCTGTCGTCGTTTCCTATATAGAAAGAGGAACTTTTGAAAATTCACTCCAGATTCAGAGACAGCTTATCTCAGACTACAAGGAAGACATCCGAAAATACGCGCTTAGGGTTGACCAGACCAGAATTCTGAACGTCTTCAATCGAATCGCTCCGCAGCTTGCCAAGGAAAACAAAAAATTCCAGATTTCAAAAGTCGCTTCCGGAGCAAGATTCCGGGACTATCGCGGCTGCGTGGAATGGCTTTTAGATGCCGGCATGGTAAACATGTGTCACTGCCTGGAATTTCCCGAACTTCCTTTAAGAGGCAATTTTGATCCGGATGTTTTCAAATTATATTTTGCCGATACAGGTCTGCTCATCTCTATGCTCGACGAAGAGTCACAGGATGACCTGCGAGCGAACAAAAATTTAGGAGTCTACAAGGGTGCTCTCTACGAGAATATGGTCGGAGAAGCCCTTGCAAAACAGGGATACGGACTTTATTACTACAAACGTAGCGACGCGACACTTGAAATGGACTTTTTCATTCGTTCATCCGAAAATCTGATTCCGGTAGAGGTAAAAGCTCGCGACGGAAGGGCAAAATCACTGAAAACACTGATCGAATCGAGCAAATACCCTGATGTCGAGTATGGATTCAAGCTGTCCGCAAACAACATCGGGTACGAAAACAAAATATACACCTTCCCGTATTTCTGTACGTTTTTATTAAAAAGATTCATGTCGGATTTTAGGCCGTTTCCATAGGTCTCCGCCTCGACTACATAGCAAACCTCATCCTGCGCGACACCCCTCGCCGTTTCCGCAGTCTGGTGAGTGTCACATCCAATGCAAGCCTCTACAATTTAAGAACATCGGCCGAAGCTTTTTCGACCGATGTTTTATCTTTTTTTCATAATCTGCACTGATACCTGCCGCCAGCATACTCATGATTTCTTTTTTGCCACCAACTGCACCGGCAGGAGCATATCCGCCGCCCACAATCTTGCCAAATACAGTGAGGTCCGCTTCTCAAAATTTCAAGGCGGATGTTATATCATGAATTTCGGAATCCTGCAAACATAGATTTTTGAGAGAATCTCTAAGCGGCTCTGTAGTCGCAAACAAATCATTTTTCATCACTACTTTAAATTCACCGCGAGCAACCGAAAAAAGCGGCGACGGACTGATTGGCTTTTTCAAGGTTTAGGCGTCTACTTGCAAGAGAGTTTTTTGTCTTGTGCAAACGCCCGAAATCTGGTACACTGAAACTGATCGACATGGTGATCCATTGACCGTTGATGGACGCATTGCGTTCTGTCGGTCTTTTTATTGTGTATTGGAGGCTTGCTTATGAAAAAAAGATTGCTTAACATTCTACTCAGCTTTGTGATGGTCTCATCATTACTTCCGGTGACGGCGGTAACGGCGATGGCGGCTGATACATCTTCGTCAGCGCCTGTCATGATGGAACTTCCGCTGAGCCAATCCCACTGGGTGTACTCTGTGGGAAGATACAGTAACTGGGCCGGTGTTTCCAACGCCTCGCAGTTTATCGACGAGCAGGGCCGCTTCTGCTTTGCCACGGAGGAAGACGGTCTGGTCACGGTTTCCCGCACCGAGTACGGCAAAGTTGTAGACCGGATATCCATTTCCAACCCCTATGACAGCTTTGGCGGTGCCGTTTGCGATAGCAGCGGGTATCTCTATCTGGTCTGGGGCGATAACAATGACGGCGATGACGTCACTCAGGATACCATTTACGTCTGCAAATATACCTCTGACGGCAAGCTTGTCGATTCCGTCGGCGGCAATGGCAGTGAAGGCCTGGCCGATTATTATGGATCGAGTTTTTATACAAAAACGCCTTTTGACGCGGGAAACTGCGACATTGCCATAAATGGCAATCAACTGGTGGTGAACTATGCCAGAGAGATGTACAGCGGACACCAGAGCAACGGCATATTCGCAGTCGATTTGTCCGA
>CAVHIG010000069.1:0-6710 GCA_963636105.1 Anaerovoracaceae bacterium | reverse complement strand
CGAGGATCTGAGAAATCCGGCCGAGAATCTGCGCAATCCCGCCGAGCCTGCAGAAAAGAGAGCGGAGCTGCAGAGGGAAAAACGACAGGTACCGGCTCTCGCAAAATAAAATAAAAATAAGAATAAAATTTTAAATGCAAATATAAACAAAAGGAGAAAAAAATGGGAAAGACACTTGCTTACAAAATATTGGAAAAGCATTTAATTGAAGGAAATCTGGTTCTGGGAGAAGAGATCAAGATCAAGATTGACCAGACGCTTACACAGGATTCCACGGGCACGATGGTATATCTGCAGCTTGAGGCCATGGATGCGGGACAGAAAAAGACAGAGCTGTCAGTAGCTTACATCGACCACAACACGCTTCAGACCGGCTTTGAAAACGCGGACGATCACGCCTTCATAAAGAGCGTAGCCGCAAGACACGGCGTACTCTTCAGCAAGCCGGGCAACGGCATCTGCCACCAGCTTCATCTTGAAAACTACGGAATTCCGGGCAAGACCCTCCTCGGCTCTGACAGCCATACTCCTACAGGAGGAGGTCTGGGCATGATCGCGATCGGCGCGGGCGGACTGGACGTCGCCGTTGCCATAGCGAAGGGCACATACAGCCTGACTGTACCAAAGGTAGTGAAGGTTGAGCTTGTGGGCGAGCTGCCTGTATGGTCCAGCGCAAAGGACATCATTCTCTACGTATTGAAGAAGCTCACTGTAAAGGGCGGCGTAGGTAAAATCATAGAATATACGGGCGAGGGTGTAAAGACACTTTCCGTAACAGACAGAGCGACTATCACAAACATGGGTGCGGAGCTCGGCGCTACGACTTCCGTATTCCCAAGCGACGAAAACACAAGGGCTTACCTTGCGCAGCAGGGTAGAGAATGCGACTTTGTAGAGCTTTCTGCCGACGCGGACGCGGTATATGACGAGGAGCTCATCGTGGATCTTTCGACCATTCCGCCGCTTGCTGCTATGCCGCACAGCCCTGACAATGTAGACAGCGTCGAAAATATCGGCGAGATCAAAATCGACCAGGTAGCCATCGGAAGCTGCACAAATTCCTCATATGCGGACCTCATGAAGGTAGCGCAGATTCTCAAGGGTCGAAAGGTGCATCCGGATGTAAGCCTTGTAATCTCTCCGGGTTCATCCAAAATATTGGCAATGCTTGCAGAAAATGGAGCGCTTGCCGACATGATAAGAGCCGGCGCGAGAATCATAGAAAATGCCTGCGGACCATGTATCGGTATGGGTCAGTCCCCGAAGTCGGGCGCGATATCCCTGCGTACCTTCAATAGAAATTTCAAGGGCAGAAGCGGCACAAACGACGCGCAGATCTACCTCGTAAGCCCTGAAACCGCCGCAGTTTCCGCAATAAAGGGCGTGCTCACCGACGGCAGAAAGAGCGGCATAGAGCTTGCTCCTGTAGAGCCGGTGGACTTTGTTCCGAGCGTAAATTTCCTCATTCCTCCGGCGGGCGAGGATACTCCGGTGGAGATGGGTCCGAATATCAAGCCGTTCCCGAGAAATACGGCGCTTGCGGATGCGGTAACGGCGAAGGTTACGCTTTGCGGCGGCAATAACATCACGACCGACGACATCATGCCTTCGGATTCAAGGCTTTTGCCATATCGTTCGAACGTGCCTCATCTTGCGAATTATTGCTTTGAGAAGCTTGATAAGGATTTTGCGAGTCGCTGCAAGGAAGCAGGCAGCTGCGTAATTGTCGGCGGTGAAAATTATGGACAGGGAAGCAGCCGTGAGCATGCGGCATTGGCACCGCTGTATTTGGGCGTAAAATTCGTCATAGCGAAGTCGTTTGCGCGTATACACAGGTCAAATTTGATAAACAGCGGAATCATGCCGCTTGTATTTGAGGATCCGGCAGATTATGACAAGCTGAAGCTGGGCGCGGTGCTGACGATTGAGAACGCGCGCGAGCAGGTGGAGAAGGGCGATCCTATCATCGTGAAGTGCGAGTGCGGCTGTGAAATCAAGACCTCCGGCAATTTCTCCGAGCTTGAGAAGGAGATGATTTTGCACGGCGGAAAGATAAATTATCTGAAGAGCTGCTAGTGGCTCGGCCTACACCTACCCTCGGGACCGAACCGACTTACACATGGGGGTTCGGCCTACACCTACCCTCGGGACCGAACCGACTTACACATGGTCCCGAGGGCAGCTTAGGCCTCACTGCGTACTGAAGATTGGATGTAGGCAGCTTAGGTCTCGCTGCGTATAGTGAAAGGAAGCTTTTCGGCCGGAGGCCGAAAAGCAACCTCATTACTGATTCCAAGCTTGTTTTGGGTGCTAAACCGCAAAAATGTATTTTTGACTGAAGAAACATGGTATGATACATTTTTGCATTTAAAAAAATGTATCATATGCGAAAAAGACGTCGAGAGTTACATTTTTTTGCGTCAACAAAGGCGAAAAACAGAAATAAAAGGGAAAAACAAGGCAAAAAAATGTATTTTTGTCCTTGGAACTACGCAAAAATACATTTTTTTAAAATTTGAGCAAGGAAATGACGATAAGGAAATGACGATTAGGACGATTAGGAGAAGATAAATTGGAAAAATATATAGAGGATTTTAAAAAACTTGTGGAGGAGCAGCTGGCGCGGGCTATTGCGATGAAGACGGCTCCGGCCTTTACAGATTTTACAAAGCTTGATAAAATAGTGATAGGACTTGCGGACGGCGACGGCATCGGCCCAATCATCATGGGCTGCACAAGAAAAGTGCTTGCAGAGCTTTTGAAGGACGAGCTTGCATCCGGCAAAATCGAGCTCAGAGATATAGAGGGACTCACCCTTGAAAACCGTATAGCAAAAAACGAGGCGGTGCCGCAGGATGTGCTGGCTGAGATTAAAAAGTGCAATATCCTTTTGAAGGGCCCGACCACCACGCCTGACAAAAAGAGCGGCATAAAGCTTGAAAGCGCAAATGTTACCCTGCGCCGCGAGCTCGATCTTTTCGCGAATGTAAGGCCGGTGTCCATCCCGGAAAAGAACATAAATTGGGTCTTCTACAGAGAAAATACCGAGGGTGAGTATGTGCTCGGAAGTCGCGGTGTGGAAATTGCGGCGGACGGGAGCGACGCGTGCGCATACCTTGCGGGCGCGGGAAACGGCGCAGTTTCCGCCAAAAATGGCGCAGTTTCCGCTGAGAGCGAAATGGCCATCGACTTCAAGGTGACTACAAACGAGGGCACAAGGCGAATCGCGCGCGCAGCCTTTGAATACGCGAAGGCAAACGGCAATCTCAACGTGTCCATAATCACGAAGGCAAACATCATGAAGAAAACCGATGGAAAGTTTCAGGACATCTGCTACCGATGGAAAGTTTCAGGACATCTGCTACGAGGTGGCGAAGGAATATCCGGAGATTAAGACGGACGACTGGTATGTGGACATCGCGGCAGCAAATCTTGTAAATGAGGACATCAGAAGCAATTTCAATGTCTTTATTTTGCCGAACCTCTACGGCGATATCATTACGGATGAGGCGGCGCAGATTCAGGGCGGAGTCGGCACGGCAGGCAGCGCAAATATCGGCGGAAGCTATGCTATGTTTGAGGCTATTCACGGCAGTGCGCCGCGTATGATAGCGGACGGCATAGGAGATTACGCAAATCCGGAGAGTCTGATGAGGGCGGCTGTGATGATGCTGAGACATATCGGCTTTGCGGAGAAGGCGGAGAAGCTGTCGGCGGCGCTTGATAAGGCGGCGGCTGCGCTCAATATGAGCGGTGACGGAAAGGGCGACAAGGCGCAGACGTTTGCCCGGAAGGTTATAGAGGAGCTGTAGTCGCTTTTAAGCGAGTTGTTATAAGGGTAAGATGTACATTTAATGACGAAAAACTTATATAAGAGAAGAGGATAATGTCTATGGGGAGACGTAATGTAAGGGAAGAGGTGCTTGTAAACGGCCACAGCGTGCATGTACCTGATATCCGTGAATATGCGCGGAGACTGGCAAATGAGCTGCCGGATCACGACATAATCAATAATGAGTTGTACACAAAATATGATGTAAAAAGAGGACTTCGAAACGCAAACGGTACGGGCGTGCTTGTGGGCTTGACGAGAGTTGGTGATGTAGTCGGCTACAAGGTAAGTGACAAGAATGAAAAAATACCCATTCCGGGTAAGCTGTACTACCGTGGCTATGATATAGAGGAGCTTGTAAAAAATTGCATAAAGGAAGAACGCTTCGGCTTTGAGGAATCCACATATCTTTTGCTTTTCGGCGAGCTTCCTACGCGGAAGGAGCTTGATGAGTTTTGCGCGTTGCTCGCCTCAAAGCGTGAGCTTCCGGCGGCATTTGCGCGAAGCCTGATGCTGAATCCGTCGCCAAATGTGATGAACAGATTGGCCAGAAACGTATTGGGTCTCTATTCATATGATCCGCAGGCAGACGATATCTCTGTTGAAAATGTAGTCAGACAGTCTATAGAGCTCATCGGATATTTTCCGGCAATGATTTGCTACGCATATCAGGTGAAGAGCATGTACTATGACAATACGAGCCTGTATCTCCATTATCCGAGTGCGGATTATGGCACGGCTCAAAACATATTGCATATGATAAGGCCAAATGGGGAATTCACTGATTTGGAGGCAAGGCTTCTGGATCTGTCGCTTATATTGCACTCAGAGCACGGCGGAGGAAATAACTCATCCTTCACAACGCACCTGCTGTCCTCGTCGGGAACGGACACATATTCGACAATAGCCGCGGCTATAGGCTCGCTCAAGGGTCCGCGTCACGGCGGCGCAAACATCGCTGTTATAAATATGATGCGCGACCTCAAGGCAAATGTCGCGGATATCACAAATGAAAAACAGGTAGAGGAATATCTTATAAAGGTTCTCAAAAAGCAGGCAAATGACGGCAGCGGGCTTATCTACGGACTTGGCCACGCGATATATACGGTATCTGATCCTCGTGCGGTCACATTGAAGGCTATGGCACAAAAGCTCGCAAAGGAGAAGCATTTGGAAGATGACTTTATGCTTTGCGACTTTATCGAAAAGCGTGGTCCTGAGCTATTCTACGAGGTGACGGGTATCAAAAAGCCGATGCCGGCAAACGTAGATCTATACTCCGGCTTTGTGTACTCGGCTTTGAATATTCCAAACGAGGTAGCTACGCCGCTCTTTGCGATGGCAAGGCTTTCGGGCTGGTGCGCGCATAGACTTGAAGAGCTCATCTCCGGCAAGCGTCTGATAAGACCGGCGTACAAATCCGTACAGGAGCCGAGGAAGTATGTGCCTATGTCAGAGAGATAGGGATTTTGCTTTCACTGCGGGACGCACGATGTCGCGATGGTCGTAGTAAAACCATAATAAAAGTAGGAAGCTTTTCGCCTCGGCGAAAAGCTTCCGTGCCTCTGCAAAATTATACGGTCGGCGCATTTGCCGGCTTTTACCTATACACAGTCTCCAAAAATTCGCACAGCGCATCCGCAAGCTTCTTTATATCCTTGCCGGAGGTATTTACCATCAGGTCATAATTCTCACTTGCGCCCCATTTTTTCTCGCTGAAGAACTCATAATACTTTGCTCTGCCCTTATCGAGCTCCGTGATCTTCTTCTTCATCTGTGGCTCATTAAGATCCTCGCCTTCAGGCTTGCGCGACATGCAGCGCGCTACCTTGCTGCCCATATCAGCATAGACAAAAATTCTAAATGGATCCTTGTCCTTCAAAATAAAGTCTGCGCAGCGTCCTACAATCACGCAGTCCGACTTCTCCGCAAGCTCCCTTATAAGCTTATGCTGCTCCGCATATATCGAAATGCTCTGCTGAAACATAGGATTTGGCACACTGTAGAAGCTGTGCCTTATCTGAATTGGAAATGGCATAATAGGCCTGCTTTCCATTATATTTTGTATATATTCCGTAGACAGCTCAGTCCTCCTGGCGATTTCGCCTATAATCTCCTGGTCGTAATAAGCAATGCCAAGCCTTTCGGCAAGTCTTCTGCCAAGCTCACGTCCACCACTGCCAAATTCTCGTCCAATCGTAATTATTTTCTTCATTTCTGTCTCCCTTCCTTTCCCCATATATCGTCTTCTTTTTTGACATTTTACACCAAAAAGCCGCATTTGTCCATTGAAATATCAAGGCTTGAACAGCTACACGCGGCACGCTACCAGTGGAAGCTTGATCTTTATTTCGCTTTCGACGATACCAAAATCGATGCCGCCGTGCGCATTATCATATGTAATAATTAAATTTTTTCTTTAAAGCTTCAGTAAATTCAGAAAATTATTTGTGTTCTGACACCATAAAATACGATAAAATTTGTGAAAAAACACAAAAAATCACTTGACATTCTATGCCACACGCGGTAGTATAAGGTGTGCTCACTTGGAGGCTCCATAAAAGGACATCAGAGTACCCATTGGACCGGCCCATTAAAGGCAGCCTGAAGGATACAATGTGAGACACAGATTTACGAGGAAAGGAAGGAATATCAGAAATGATGAGCGTCATTATTAGCATTATTCTAGTCGTGCTACTTCTTAATAAAGAAAAATTGAAACTGATATTCTGTCCTTAAAAAGAGTAAGTAGATATTAGATATCTTTGTGTTGAAAAAAACCTTACTTTTGTCTTGCGGCAGAAGTGAGGTTTTTTTATATATATACTTTATCAAATTATTTGTTGTAAGGAAGATTTGGGGCGGTAGCTGTCTGCAG
>CAVHIG010000068.1:0-6729 GCA_963636105.1 Anaerovoracaceae bacterium | reverse complement strand
GGCAAATACGGCTCGATCGATAGTAAGACACTTGTGCTGACCGAGGGAGATTACGATACTTTATACCTGCGTCAGAGCTTGCTTTCCAGCGAGAGAAAGGAAGAATGGGATCTTGACAAAGGATCTTATCCGGCTTACTATCGCGAGTTTGAAAATGTGACCATAAAAGCGGCTGAAAATGCGGATGTTGCTTGCAATGGAGTCGTAGTCGAGGCCGGACTTTTCTGGTGCAGCAGTGCACCTGCTTCGAATCAGGTAGCGATGGGACGTGAAAACAGTGGCTTTATAAGCTATCTTTCTTTGAAAAATATCACAATCGACGGCATTACTTTTGACAGTAACAAGCAGAACTCTATTCTTCTGAGAGACAACACAGGTAGCCAGGTAAAAGGCTCTTCCTTGCTTGTAAACGGCTTTACGGTAAGCAATTGCTCGGGCAGTGGCGATACAGATAATCAATATGTACATTTCTTCAGCGCAGGAAGCGGATCAAATGACAATGGCTTCTGCGGTGCTGAAAGCGGTACAAAGGGATACAACAATATAAGGATTACAGATTGTGAGATGAGCAATTACTATCAGCCGATTCACTGGAACAACAGTTCTGCGGTATTGACCGGCTTTGCGGTTACTGACAATACATTTACTAATTGCACAGATAACCAGATTCAGCTTTCAAACAAGGAAAATCGCGGAACATTTACGTTCACAGGAAATGCACTTGTGAACATGAAAGGAAGATTTATCCGTATGGCAAATGCGCAGAGCGATGCGACTGTAAGCTTTGCCGACATGACTGTAACGACACCGCTTAAATACGATGTGGATGGTCCTGATATCGCAAAGGTTACAGGCGTAAGCGGCTTCAGCGTTACGTTTGATGATGCAAGCGGCTGGACACTTGTAACGAACGAAAGCGAAAAATGGGTTGCAAATGGCGACACAAGTATCCTGCCTGACGGGACATATCCTGTCGCGGAAAACTCTGAAAATTAGTTTTGCATTGCGAGACTAAAGCAATTAAAACACGGCCCTGCCGAGCCTCCGTAAAGGAGGGCGGCAGGGCCGTGTTATTTACCATGTCACAAACGTCGCCAGCACTACAGCGCTGTTATCTCCTCAGCCGAAAGGCCGGTCGGGGCGCGGGTCAAAGCAGCGGGCGATTCCAAATATTGCATAGTATTTCTATTTAAATGTTTTGATTGCTATTTGCATCCATCTTAATATATAAATTCCATAAAGTCAATTTTTTTTCTTTTGCTCACAAAAGAGCCGAGGCTTCATTTCAAAAGGCTTCTGTAGAGACTTACATTATTTACAAAGCTTTACTTAAAATATCAATAGTAGCGGAAAAACATTGAAAAACATTGAAAAAACGTTGAAAATCCAATATTTTGACTTGAAACCTCGGGGGGGGGTATGGTAAAATGCAGTTAGATTACGGCTTTAATTTTAAAAAGGGGAGGTGTGGACGTGTAATAAAGCTGTAATGGACTTATAAAGGTTCAAGTTGTAAAAGGAGGAAATTATATGAATAGGAAGATATTATCCATTATCTTGACTTTTCTTATGGTAGTAAGCTTTATACCGACAATGGCTTTTGCTTATGTAACCACTGAAACAGGAGATGGTGCCGGTGTAGTCCCTGTAGCTAAATCTGTGGAAGGAAATGGTACAGGCACACCTGAGACAAGCACAAATGTAGCTAAGAGTGGTGATACAGAGTATAGTACATTAGAAGCTGCTGTAAATGCTGTAAGTGGAGATAATGCTGAAGCTACTATAGAGCTTTTGTCAGATATTACACTTGACGGAAATGGTGTTGATGTAAATGGCAAGGATATTACAATAAACGGAAACGGCAAGAGCATTACTATCCAGCATACGGCGTTCAATCATACAGGAGATTTAAATTCTGAGGGTTTGCTGGAAGGCAGCTTGACTGTAAATAATACAAAGTTTGCTGCTAGCACGACCGGAAGTGGTTATGTTGCAGCGCTTGGATTTAATTCTACTTTCGACATCACACTGGACGGCTGCACATTTGAGAATATGTATACAGGCGTGTATGCAAATCCAAGAACTACTGAAAATGAAGACAAAGAAAGCATCACAATTAAGAATTGCACTTACAAGGATACAACCTGGGGATATTCAATTGATGATATAACTGCTGGCTCTTTAACTTATGACAAGCAGGCTGATGTGACATTCACAAATAATACTGGTATCACAGCGGCAGCACAGTTGGAAATATTCCCTGCTCAGGTAGCTTCTGTAGGTACGGCAAGATATAAGACTCTTGCGGAGGCAGTAGCAGCGAATACAGGTGAAGAAGCAACTACTATAGAGCTTCTGAACGATATTACGCTCAGCGAATACAGCGGAGTCGATGTAAATGGCAAGAATATTACAATAAACGGAAACGGCAAGAGCATTACTATCCAGCATACGGCGTTCAATCATACAGGAGATTTAAATTCTGAGGGTTTGCTGGAAGGCAGCTTGACTGTAAATAATACAAAGTTTGCTGCTAGCACGACCGGAAGTGGTTATGTTGCAGCGCTTGGATTTAATTCTACTTTCGACATCACACTGGACGGCTGCACATTTGAGAATATGTATACAGGCGTGTATGCAAATCCAAGAACTACTGAAAATGAAGACAAAGAAAGCATCACAATTAAGAATTGCACTTACAAGGATACAACCTGGGGATATTCAATTGATGATATAACTGCTGGCTCTTTAACCTATGACAAGCAGGCTGATGTGATCTTCGAAAATAATACAGGTCTTGAGAAAGATCATGAAATGGAAAACTTCAATCAGGTAGCTTCTGTAGGTACAGCAAGATACACTGATCTGAATACTGCTATTACAAAGGCTGCTGAGAACGGCACAGTCAAGCTTTTGAAGGATGCGACACTTCCTGCAAGCGTAAGCAAGGCTGTTACAATCGACCTCAACGGCCACAAGATCACAGCCAAGATCGAAGGAGATGCCGCTAAAGTATTTACCTTAGAGGGCGAAGGACTCCTGACACTTAGCGGAGAGGAAAATGCGGTATTTGAGACAAAGAGCGGAAGTTTTACAGGACCAACTGCAGTTACAGCTGGAACGGAAGCTGCCAGCATCGGCACGCTGAAGCTCATAGGCGGTGTATTCTCCGCGGATCCGGCAGCTTATCTGGAAAGCGGCAAGGTAAGCGTTGCGAATACTGATTCCAAGACAAAGGCACAGTATCCATACGCTGTAGGTGATGTGAATACTGCTGTAAAGGTTGCGCCTGCGGGAGCAGAGGCAAAAACCGGAAATACAGAAGGTAAAACGAATGAGCAGAAAACTGCCATGGAAAACGCTGCTGCAACCATTAAGGCTAATAATGCCGTTACTGTAAAGGGTCTCGATTCGGTTGGCGGAAATGAGGCAGTTAAGATCGAAGCCGAAGAGATCACAAGCGCGACTGAGGCTCTGAAAACTGCAGAAGTAAAGGTAGCTGAAGGAGCTACTGTAACAGTATACGTACAGCCATATCTCGATATCACGGTTGCAGACGCAAAGGTTGAAGCTGCAGCTGAGGGCGGCTCTGCTACAGTGAAAGAGCTGACTCTGGACATCAAGCCTATGGTTAAGGAGATAGCTTCGACGGCATCTACAGCAGATGGTATCGTAACCAAGGCAGATGCGACCGCAGACTCAGGCAAAACTCAAAACGCGGTACAGATCGGCGAAGCGAAGGAAGTAGAGGTTACAACTCCTGTAACTATCACATTTGCGCTTCCAGGCGGCTTTGTGACAAGTACTGAAAGCGATATATATATCAAGCATCAGAAGGACAATGGAAAAGTCTATGTATATACAGCAACTGTTACAAAGACGGGAGAAGGAGAAAATGAAGCTTATTTCGCTACCTTCACAAATCCGAACGGCTTCAGTGAATTTGTAGTCACAGCCACAAATCCTTCCGTTGCGAAGATCGGCGAGACAGGCTATGTAGATCTCCAGGCAGCCGTAGACGCGGTTGAAAACGGCGGTACTATCAAAATCGTAGCCAATGCCTCCAATCAGACCGCTACAGTAAGCAGAACTGTTGTGTTTAATGTTGAAGTTGATACAACAGACGTAACATTTAATAAAGACAGTATATCGGCTGGAAAGAATACAAAGCTTACTATTACTGGAACAGCTTCTCCATATCAGTATAGCTTCAAGTACTCACGTCCAAGCTCAAGAAACGGCGGTAGCAACGCAGTTGTTGAGGAAGAAGTAGTCCCTGAGGAGGATACTCCGGTCGCAACAGGCTTCGTAGATGTAAATTCAAGTGATTTCTTCTATAACCCGGTTCTTTGGGCGGTTGAAAAGGATATCACTAATGGCGTAGATGATACTCATTTTGCTCCAAATGGCAAGTGCTCAAGAGCAGAGATCGTTACATTCCTCTGGAGAGCTGCCGGAAGCCCTGCAGCGACGACTGAAAAGAGCTTCTCCGACGTTTCCGCAAATAGCTACTATGCTAATGCAGTCGCATGGGCAGTAGAAAATGGAATCACGACAGGAACCTCAGCTGACGAGTTCAGCCCTAATGCTACCTGCACAAGAGCACAGGCTGTAGCCTTCCTCGCGCGTGCATTGAAGGCTAGTGCAGATCCAACATCTGAGTTCACGGATGTTGCGGCTGACAGCTACTATGCAAGCGCAGTTGCTTGGGCTAAGGCTAATGGAATCACGACAGGAACTTCAGCTGATAAGTTCAGTCCTGATGACGATTGCACAAGAGGACAGATTGTAACCTTCCTCTACAGAGCATATGAAGGCAAATAAGGTAAAAATATCCTGAAGTTTTCAGGCGGGCTTGTGATAAGCTTGAAAACCTATACTAAGACTGAAAATATGCAAAAAACAGCGACTCATCCGAGCCGCTGTTTTTGTGAAAGGTGTGGTTCGTAGAGTTTCCGTTGGAAGAAGCTGGGCTGCGGCTTGCGTCAACAGCCAGGGTGTCTAAGGTACCGACGAGCTACATCGCAAAAAAATCAGATACAAATATTGATTTTTTTATGATTTTGTGGCATACTATCTGTGAAAATAATGCGGAATCCGCAAAAAAATCACGGAGGAAAAGATAATGCAGTATGCCAGAAAACAATATCTGGATCAGCTGATCCGGAAAAAGGATAACGGGCGCATCAAAGTCATTACCGGCCTGCGCCGTTTCCGCGGCTCAATGTAGACAATTAGTTGCCTCAACACGCGCATCGACCTTTGGCTGGGCGGCAGTATCAAAATCCTGATACAAGCAATCCCCATCAACTAATACGAACTCATGCTTATCCGTAAAGTCAAATCCTCCGGTGCAGACAAATCCGATCCTTGAAACATCAATTCCCTGCGTGTGCTTCAGCTGTTCCCTTTCCTGTCCGCATTCCGCTAGCGTCATCGGTCTGGCAAAATATTTGCATTCATAGAAATCATACAACTCGCCTGTACGCTTGATCACGCAGTCAAATTCCCCGTTTGTTTTTGTAGCAGGGTCGTCATACCAATAGCTGCCAAAGTCCTCTATATCTTCGTATTTTCCCATGATAGCCATCCTGTGAAAATATTGCATCGTCAGTCCCTCAAATCGCCGACTGATAAATTGTTCAAGGGCATTTTCAATATTTCTACCGTAAAACTGCTCCTCGCCAATTCTTGCAATAGTGCCTGTCGCTCCAAAAACAAATGAGAAGTAGAAGCGCATCAGGTTATCTGTAATCTCATAAAATTGCTTCTTTTTATCATTCCTTCGGTTGATCGGCTCCGTCTTTTGGATCGTTTCCATATCCAGCAGTATTTTCAGCTGTTTATCCAGAAGCCCGGTTTCATCGCCACCGATCCTGTCTCTGATTTCTGTGTACTTTTTCTTCCCGTTGCCAAGTGCCTCAAGGATTCTTACGTCGAATGTCTTCTGAATCTCTCTAAGCATGATGTTCTCAATATGAGAGCGAATCAGCCCCGTCTCCGGCAGGAGCAGGGTAGTGATATTCTCCTTGAGCGTCTTATCGGCATCAAGATTTTCGAGCACATAAGGACACCCGCCGAACACACCATAAAAAGCGACCTTTTCCCTTACAGGCAGGTTCGGATAAAATTGCGCGGCTTCATAATAATCGAAATCGTGGATATGCTGAATCAGTGAAAATCTGCCGAACAGCGGATTATCTTCTGCAAGTAGCTCTTTCATGATCGTGATATATGATCCGCACAATATCAGCTTGACATTTTCGGGAAGCTGATCAACCACAGCCTGCATATAGGAATCTACTTCGTTTTTCTTTTTGGTCTGCTTCAGATACGGGTACTCGTCGATAATGAGAAGGATTTTCTTGTCCAATGTTTTCAGATAATTCATCATTGAAAACAGGGAATCGAACTTGATATTGGGGAGTGAGAGCCCATCTGAAATGTTTTTGTACATCAGCTCCAAGTTTCCCTCAAAGGTACTCGTAACACACAAATGGTTTATGACAACACCGTCAAACGACTTTGCTGCCTCCTTGATCAGTGTGGATTTTCCGACTCTGCGTTTTCCGTAAACCAGAATAGCGGTCTTTTTCTTCCAATTTGATAGTTCCGATGTAAGGGTACGAAGCTCCCTTTGACGTCCGACAAACATAATCGCTTTCTCCTTTTAATGTTTCTGAAAGAAATTTCACTGAACTATTATTCAGTATACTGTTATTATAGCGG
>CAVHIG010000067.1:502-6784 GCA_963636105.1 Anaerovoracaceae bacterium | reverse complement strand
AGAGTATCCTTATTCAGTGTAAGCTCACCGCTCTCAATTTTGCTCATGTCGAGTATGTCATTTATGAGGCCGAGGAGAAATTTGCTCGAGATGCTTATTTTATCCAGATATTGATGTATGACATTTATGTCATTTTCTTTCTGCGCAAGCTGTGTGAGATTTATGATGGCATTCATAGGAGTACGGATGTCATGGCTCATATTTGAGAGAAAATCAGATTTTACCTGGCTTGCCTCGAGAGCCTGCGCTGTAGCATCCTGTGCCTGAGTGAGAGCATTCTGAATCTCTTCCTGATGCTTTACCTGCAGTGCGTCAGTCTCCGTGGATGCCATGAAGAAGTAAGCCAAAAGCGCAATTACCACAGAGCAGAACGGCTGGAACGGATAAATCTCATATATCGGTATGATGAAGTTATTGACTATGGCGCCTACGATAGGCACAAGCGATATGCATACCGAATGCGGAAGATACGGTTCTTCTTTCTTTTTACCTCTGAGAACTATAACGAGCGCGTATATCAAAGGCTCTACATAGTAGAAATAATTGAGGTATGTATAAAATGTAAAGAGCGGACCTCTTACATACATGCCGTCTGCGTCAAAGGACCAAAGCACTCCGGTAAACGGTGTGAGAAGCACGAGTACGATCAAAACCACAATAGGTATAAATTCCATCTTGTACATGGCAGGACTTGCGCCTACAAAATTTCTTACGAATTGGTGCCATGCAAATGGAAGAAGTGTATAAGCGACATAAAATACAAATACAACGTATGCCCATATTGTCTTATTTGCTGTTATGTGACATGTAATGAATACAGCGTCCATCAGAACATAAAATATGGTCATAGCTATGAGTACGCAAGTTCTCTTTCGGCTCGAAGGCTGCTTTATGCCCTGCGCTGAGCGCATCAAAAGCACTACCAAGAAAACCATCATAAAAAAGGCGTTTGTCCAATAGTTTAAAAGAATATCATCCACATCCCTTCGCATCCAGCCGCTTTTTATCAGCTTATCAATATATACAACAATTCTACCCTAAAAACATGTATTTTTCAAGCACTTTGTTGCCGAAAAATGTTACAAAACATGAAATTCACAGAAAACACGACAAACACGCCAATATAATTTCCACGCATATATCACGGCATGTGTCAAGACACATAGCAAAAATCACTAATGAGGGATTGACTTTTATACGGAACTATGGCAAAATACCTAATAGGTGTGTGTCGACGAAGATGTTCAAATTTGTACATTTGATGCCGGTGGCAATGAAGATAGATACTATAGTGATAAGAGGATGCTAAAAGTATAGGGCTTATGGGTATGAGCTCCACCTGATATTTATAAAAAGAATAACGCATGCATTTGGTAAAAAAATGGTGCGGGGGGGGTAATGAATGACGACGGTTTTATATGCGGAGATAAATGTTTTCAGCATTGTGATACTGCTTTTTATAGCGCGCAAGGCAGCGATCGGTAATAAAACTCAAAACACAAGGTTTTTTGTTTTTTCCGCGTCTTTTGCAGCGGCAGCAAATTTCTTTGATTTTTTCTGGAAGACATCTACGGCGGGTATTTTTGAAGTACCGGTATCCGTGCATCTTTTCATAAATTTCATGTACTTTATGTGCTTTGGCATTTCTACATATTGCTGGTTTTTGTATTCCGAAAATATGGCAAAGAGAGAGAAGATAGAAAGTAAGAGGACCATGATAATTTTCGCATTGCCTCTCGCGCTGCTTTTTGTCATTTTGATTGTATCGATGTTCAACGGCTGCATCTTCTATTTTGATGAAAATATGGTATATCACAGAGGTCCGCTCTTCTATTTGCAGCCGACGCTGGCTTATGGATATATAGCCGTGGCTTGCCTGAACAATTTTATATGGGCCTTCAAAAAAGACAATCCGCTATACAAAGAGGAGCTTATCGCCATAGCTACCTTTGGAGTGCCGCCTATAGTATGCCTTTTTGTACAGATCTTTTTTCAGGACGCACCGCTCATCACACTTGGTATCACGGTGTCCTTCGTAATTTCATATATAAACTTTCTCGATTTGCTTATCTCGGCGGATCCTCTCACGGGCATACACAATAGGAGAAGCCTTTATAGGCATCTTGAAGCGAGGATGAGCGAGCTGAGAAGGGAAGAGAGGCTTGCTTTTTACTTTATGGATGTAGATGGTTTCAAACAGGTCAATGACGTCCACGGTCACGCTGAGGGCGATAGAGTGCTCAAAGCGGTGGCGGCGGCTCTTGATGATCTGGCACTGCAGACAAAGGGCTTTTGCTCACGCTATGGCGGCGATGAGTTTGTATTTATCAAGAACATCGGGAAGGATGAAGACATAGACTTTATAAAAACAGACATACAGGAATCCATCTGGGAAAAGACGAAAAAGATGAATTTGCTATGTTCCGTAGAGGTCAGCATAGGATATGCGGAATATCCGCTGCAGGCTGCTACTATGCAGGAGCTTATAGCCAGTGCGGATGAGAGCATGTATAATGTCAAAATGGCAAAAAAACTAAAGAGATAGATAATGAATATTGCCCAAAGCGCACTTTTGTGCTAAAATAGAGCGTAATATTGTTTTTGACTCTAAATCGAATTCGGAAGGGGAAAAAACATAAAATAAATATTTAATGTTTTGGAGAAGGAAGAAGATGGAAATTAAAAAGTTTAAGAGAGTCCTGGTTGCGAATAGGGGAGAAATCGCGATCAGAATCTTCAGAGCTTGCAGCGAGCTGGGCATCAGAACAGTAGCTATATACTCTGAAGAGGACAAGAACACTTTATTCCGAAGCAAGGCAGATGAATCTTATCAGATAGGCAAGGGCAAGACTCCTGTAGGAGCGTACCTGGGCATAGATGAGATCATAAAGCTTGCGAAAGCAAAGGGTGTAGACGCTATACATCCGGGATATGGTTTTCTTGCAGAAAATGTAGAATTCGCAAAGGCCTGCGAAAATGAGGGCATAGAATTCATCGGACCTACATCGGATATGATGGACAGACTCGGTGACAAGATCAAGTCCAAAATAGTCGCAAACTCCGTAGGCGTGCCGACTATACCGGGCGTCGACAAGGCCATAAAGACAGAGGAAGAAGCGGTAGAATTCGCGGAATTCTGCGGCTATCCTATCATGCTCAAGGCTGCCGCGGGCGGCGGCGGAAGAGGTATGAGAATCGTCCGCACAAAGGAAGAGCTCCTTCCGCAGTTCAGAAGTGCCAGATCAGAGGCTGCAAAGGCCTTCGGCATAGACGACATATTTATCGAAAAATATCTCGAAAATCCTAAGCACATAGAAGTGCAGATCCTGGGAGACAAGTGCGGCAATATCGTCCACTTATTCGAAAGAGACTGTTCCATTCAGAGAAGGCATCAGAAGGTTATCGAATTTACACCGGCTCTTTGCCTGACAGAGGAGCAGAGACAGAATATCTGCAATGACGCCATAAAAATCGCGCAGGCTGTAAATTACAGAAGCGCGGGTACGGTAGAATTCCTTGTGGACAAGTCAGGTCATCACTATTTCATCGAGATGAATCCGAGAATCCAGGTAGAGCATACCGTATCTGAAATGGTTACAGGCGTGGATATCGTGCAGGCGCAGATTCTGGTAGCACAGGGCTATTCGCTGAATTCAAAGGCCATAGGCATTCCAAACCAGGACGCGATCAGAGTAAACGGCCACGCTATCCAGTGCAGAATCACTACAGAGGATCCCGCAAACAACTTCATGCCTGATACAGGCATAATCGAAAGCTACAGATCACCTGGCGGCTTCGGCATAAGACTGGACGGCGGAAATAGCTTCCAGGGCTCCGAGGTTTCTCCGTTCTACGACAGCCTCCTCGTGAAGGTCACGGCCTTTGGCAGAACCTTCGAGGACACGAGAAGAAAGGCAGTTCGCGCACTCAGCGAAACAAGAATAAAGGGTGTCAAGACAAATATCGCATTTATGCTCAATGTGCTCAATCACCCGACCTTTGCGGCCGGCATGTGCGACACGGGCTTTATCGCAAATACTCCTGAGCTTTTGGATATCGACAAGGTAGAGGATACGGAGCTCAAGGTTATCGAATATCTCGGCAACAAATTCGTAAACGAGACAAAGGGCCACAAGCCTCAATTCAACGTGCCTGTATTTCCGAAGTTTACGCCGGAGGAAACGGCGGGGCTTTCCGGCACAAAGCAGCTCTTCGAGGAGCTGGGGCCTGAGAAGACTTCAAAGTGGATACTCGACCAGAAAAAGCTGCTCATCACTGATACCACAATGCGAGATGCTCAGCAGTCACTCATGGCTACAAGAGTAAGGACAGTGGATATGGAGAAAATCGCTCCTGCCGTATCGGTATACGGAAATGGCCTCTTCTCACTTGAAATGTGGGGCGGCGCGACCTTCGACACAGCCTACAGATTCCTGAAGGAGGATCCATGGGAAAGACTCGACACTTTGAGAGCAAAGGTTCCAAATGTCCTCTTCCAGATGCTCATAAGAGGCGCAAATGCCGTAGGATACAAGAATTATCCTGACAATGTAATCAGAAAATTCGTCAAGGAGGCTGCAAAATCCGGAATTGACGTATTCAGAATATTTGACTCACTGAACTGGATACAGGGCATGGAAGTGGCGCTCGATGAGACTTTGAACCAGGGCAAGCTTGCGGAAGCCTGCATCTGCTACACGGGCGACATTTTGGACGAGTCGAGGACAAAGTACAATCTGGCATACTATGTACGTATGGCAAAGGAGCTCGAAAAGAGAGGCGCGCACATCCTCGGTATAAAGGATATGTCCGGACTTCTCAAGCCAATGGCTGCATCCAAGCTCATCACAGCGCTCAAGCAGGAGATAGGAATTCCTGTTCATCTGCATACGCATGATACTTCCGGAAACGGCGTGGCCACGGTGCTCATGGCGGCGCAGGCAGGAGTCGATGTTGTAGACGCGGCGTTCAACTCAATGAGTGGACTGACCTCACAGCCGGCACTGAACTCAATCGTTGCCGCACTGAAAAACTCCGACAGAGACACAGGCCTCAATCCTGATACGCTCCAGAAAATTTCAGAGTACTGGAGAGATGTAAGACCTGTATATGCGGGCTTTGAATCCGACATGGTGACATCTTCCGCGGAGATTTATAAATATGAGATTCCTGGAGGACAGTATTCGAACCTCAAGCCTCAGGTAGAGAGCTTTGGACTCGGACACAAGTTCCAGGAAGTAAAGGATATGTACAAGTCGGTAAATGCAATGCTCGGCGACATCGTAAAGGTGACACCTTCCTCAAAGGCTGTGGGAGATATGGCTATCTTTATGGTGCAGAATGACCTGACTCCTGAGAATATCTGTGAGAAGGGCGCCGGCATAGACTTCCCTGATTCGATAGTATCCTACTTTGAGGGTATGATGGGACAGCCTGAAGGCGGATTCCCGAAGGATCTTCAGAAGGTTGTGCTCAAGGACAGAAAGCCTATCACTTGCAGACCTGGTGAGCTTTTGCCGCCTGAGGACTTTGAGGCTGACAAGAAGCATATTCAGGAGGATCTCGGACTTGAGGGTACAGATAGAGAGGTCATCTCCTATGCTATCTATCCGAAGGTATTTGACGATTATTATAAGTCAATCGAAAAGGAAGGAAGCTTCAGATACATGGGCTCCGACATCTTCTTCCACAGCTTGTCAGAGGGCGAGACCTGCGAGGTCAAGCTCGGCGAGGGTAAGGTACTCATCGTAAAGCTGCAGGAGGTAAGACCGGTAGACGCGGATGGTATGCGTGAGGCCGTATTTGAAATCAATGGCAATAGACGTGTCATCAAGATCAAGGACAAGGATGTAACCGTAAATTCTCACAATTCGGTGCTCTATGCAAATGAGAGTGATCCTCTTGAAATAGGCGCAAATATCCCTGGCAACATCATCAAGGTGCTTGTGAAGGAAGGCGACAAGGTAGAGGCAAATCAGCCTATCGCAGTCATCGAGGCCATGAAGATGGAGACAAATATACTTGCGATCGCCGCGGGTACGGTAGAGAAGATCTATGTATCTGAGGGACAGCAGGTAAAGGCCGGCGAAATGGTGGCAAAACTGAAATAAAACTTAAAAAAGCCGCGGACCGCCCTCCGCGGCTTTTATCTTTAAAATTCCGGGAAAGTATACATTTTCAAACTTACATAGCAACGAAGCTTTGGGGCTACACCTGTCTTTGGCCTGTTGTTCCTCGCAGGAGACAGCTAAGCTCATCTCGCCGGTTTTGGGCTGCGACTTT
>CAVHIG010000067.1:0-492 GCA_963636105.1 Anaerovoracaceae bacterium | reverse complement strand
CGCGTCCTTGCGGAAACAGCGACGTTTCCGGCAAAAAGCCTCGTTTCTGCGCAAAAACAGAACAAACCTCGAATATTATACTTTACTTTGCCAAAAAATGCAAGTCCAAGCTCGCATTTTTTTTAAAAGTTTTTGCAACAGGTTACAGTTCAAAGCCAAGTAAGTGCAGTTTGTCCACAGGGAGGCACTTTCTTGATTCCAAAATATGTAAAGGTATCGTGAAATTTGAAAATCAACTAAATCACGATACCTTTTCACTTTAAAGCACATCGTGTGCTCTGAACAGTAACTGCAAAAGAATACTTTTTCAAACTTACATAGCAACGAAGCTTTGGGGCTACACCTGTCTTTGGCCTGGTGTTCCTCGCAGGAGACAGCTAAGCTCATCTCGCCGGTTTTGGGCTGCGACTTTGTCCACACGGATTTTGCGGGGCAAAATCCGTGCCAAAGGCTCGCAGCAGCCAAAACCCTGGCTCGAATCGCTTGCTGTCT
>CAVHIG010000066.1:0-7603 GCA_963636105.1 Anaerovoracaceae bacterium | reverse complement strand
TTCGCCGAGCTTGTGGCGCGGCAACGGTTGGAGTAGCTTCAGTTTTGTGGGGCTGGGGCGGTGGAGTAGCTTCAGTTTGTGGGGCTGGGGCGGTTGGAGTAGCTTCAGTTTGTGGGGCTGTGGTGCGCAAAAATGTATTTCACCAAAGAAAACAGCGTCAAAATACATTTTTGTGGAATCAAATCTTAATTTGTATCCATATCGGGTCTGAACATTGACGCCGGTTTGCTACTGTTCAGACCGCACGATGCCACCGGAAGGCAAAATCCGGCCTGCTGGTAGATTATTTTACGGAAAATCCTCTTTTTATCTACCTACCGAGCCCCCCCGAAAGTCAAAATCCGGCTCGCTGGTAGATAAAAGACAAAAAATCCGCTTAGAATCTACCTATGAGCTTTAGAAAGAGTTATTCCTTCTCTTCTTGCTCAACTTTTGTTCAGTCGCACTGATCCTAGGGTCTAAACAGTAACGCCAGTTTCATAGAAAAACGGAATACGGACAAAGAACACTTGTAATCGCTTGGATAGTCGGGTATACTATTTGTAGCTGTGAGCGAGGAAAGGGAAAAACTGATGCAGGACATCACCATCATCGACTACAGCAAGGCCGCATAGAATGAGTTCGTATCCCTGCTGCCAGCAAAAAAAATCAGACAATGAGTAGCTAGCAGTCTGAGAGGCAGCGGCACAGGGTGAATATACAGCAATTTAAAAGAAAGGCGGAAGACCCGGCAAGCAAAGGGCCTTTCGGACAGGTATTATATATTATGAAATTAGGCATCGTAGGTTTACCAAATGTTGGAAAAAGCACGCTCTTCAACGCCATCACAAAAGCGGGCGCGGAAGCCGCAAACTACCCGTTTTGCACGATAGAGCCGAATGTCGGCATCGTAACCGTCCCGGATGAGCGCATCACAAAGCTGCACGAGATATACAATTCGAAAAAGACAGTCTACGCCACAATCGAATTCTGCGACATCGCCGGCCTCGTAAAGGGCGCCTCAAAAGGCGAGGGCCTCGGCAACAAATTCCTCGGCCACATCCGCGAAGTCGAAGCCATAGTCCACGTCGTAAGATGCTTTGAAAACGACAACATCGTCCACGTAGACGGCCGCATCGACCCGGAAAGCGACATCGAAACCATCAATATGGAGCTCATCCTCTCCGACATGGAGATACTCGAGCGCAGAATCGCAAAGACAAAAAACGGCATGAAGGGCGGCAATAAAGCCCAGGCTGGCGAGCTTGCCATCATGGAAAAGGTCTACGACTGGCTTTCCGAGGGCAAAAACGCCCGCGCCATGGACATAGACGAGGAGGATCGCGACTTCGTAAAATCGCTGGGGCTCCTCTCCTACAAGCCGATAATCTACGTCGCAAACGTATCAGACGACGACGCAAAGGACGGCAATGCCTATACGGCTCGTGTTGCGGAAATTGCGCAGGCAGAGGGCAGCCAGAGCGTAGTGATCTGCGCCGAGATAGAGGCGGAGCTTGCGGAGATGGAGGATGCGGAAAGGGCGGAATTCCTCGCGGATATGGGCATAGAGGAATCAGGCCTCGATAAGCTCATAAAGGCCTCATACAGCCTGCTCGATCTCATAAGTTTCCTCACGGCTGGTGAAGACGAGTGCAGAGCCTGGACAATACGCCGCGGCACAAAGGCACCGCAGGCCGCCGGCAAGATACATACGGACTTTGAAAGAGGCTTCATAAGAGCAGAGACCATCGCCTACGACAAATTCATGGAGGTAGGCGGCAGCATGGCAAGCGCAAGAGAAAAAGGTTTCCTCCGCTCCGAAGGCAAGGAATACGTCATGAAGGACGGGGATATAGTGAATTTCCTGTTTAATGTATAGAGGCTCGGCCTACACCTACCTGCGGGACCGAATCGACTTGCACATGGTCCCTCAGGCAGCTTAGGCCTCGTTGCGTGGTGAATAACTGGATTAGAGGCTCGGCCTACACCTACCTTCGGGACCAAACCGACTTGCACATGGTCCCTCAGGCAGCTTAGGCCTCGCTGAGTGTTGAAAACTGGAGATTGTCCGCAGAGAGTTACAGCTCAGACCGCACGATGCTGTCGTGAGGCAAAACTCGGCCTGCTGGTAGATTATTTTGCAGAAAATCCGCTTAGAATCTACCTATGAGCTTTAGAAAGAGTTATATCTTCTCTTCTTGCTCAATTTTTGTTCAATCGCACCATTCCTGGTGTCTGAACAGTAACAGGTCGCATAATTTTATAACCGCACTTGCTTCGAAATATTGACTTTTGGGTGCGGCGGTGATAAAATATTTTTTTGTAGGCGGCAATGTCGTATTTCGAAGCGGATTTTCTCGGATTCGGGTACAGTCGTATTTCGAAGCGAATTTTCGCAGATTCGGGTAGGGTCGCCAAAAGATAAATGATAATAGCCTCTCGAATTCTTGAGGCCAAACAAATTGGAGGAACAAAAATGAAGCATATCGAGACAATCGGTACTCGCAACCTTTGCGAAAGTGCTGCAAACGGTGGCTGCGGTGAGTGTCAGACTTCTTGCCAGTCAGCATGCAAGACAAGCTGCGGTATCGCAAATCAGCAGTGCGAAAAGACAGAAGAAAGCAAATAAAAAAGCTTTGCGCCGCCTCACAAGGGCGGCATTTTCGTTTAAAAAACAGGGAATGAATTTGGGGAAGTATACATTTTCAAACTCACAAGACCTTGAAGATTTGGGGCTACACCTGTCTTTGACCTGGTGCTCCTCGCAGGAGACAGCTACCACCCCAAATCTTCCTTACAACAAATAATTTGATAAAGTATAGTTTTGTAATAACTTCTTTTAATACTATATCTTGTAGAGATTATATACTTTTTGAAATCAGCTGTGAAATGACATTCAAGCAACGCAAAGCTGCTTTCTCTTATTTGAGGATTTATTGTAGATTTTCGCTTTTTCGGCGTAAATCTACAATAAATTTCAAACTAGATGAGTCTATATACCTCACAAGCTGGAAATTACGGCCTATAACATTACATAATTGTAATTATATGCAATACATTATATGTAATTCCAACCATAATTATACCAAAACGCCAATATATAGATTTTGCGTTTTTGAATTTGTTGTAGATTTCGCAATTTTAGCTGCTTTTCTACAATATTTTTTATTGAAAACTATACTTCTACAAATCAGCCGCTAATGGCTAACACAGAAAGGACACAAATGATACACCAATACAAACTCGGAGGATACAACATCGTACTGGATAGTTGCTCGGGCAGCGTGCACGCGGTGGACGAAATCGCCTATGACATAATCGAAAAATTTGAAAACACGGACAAAGAGGTTCTTATAGATGAGCTTGCGAAGAAATACGTCACAGCTGATACCGGAAAGCTAGTCGGGCAGACCGGTGCCGACTGCGAAAAGGACACAGCCAGCCAGGCCGTTTCAGCCGCCCGCGAAAAGGACGCAGCCAGCCAGGCCGTTTCAGCCGCCTGCGAAAAAATCACACTCGCCGACATAGAAGAATGCTACGAGCAGGTAGCGGCCCTCAAGGCTGAGGGCAAGCTCTTTGCACCAGACGTATTCGAACCAATGGCCGGCAAACTCAAGGAAAAGACAAGCGGCGTGATAAAGGCCCTCTGCCTCCACGTAGCCCACACCTGTAACCTCAATTGCGAATACTGTTTCGCCAGCCAAGGAAAATACCACGGCGAGCGAGCCATCATGAGCTTTGAGGTCGGCAAGCGCGCGCTCGACTTCCTTATCGAAAACTCCGGGACGCGCCGCAACCTCGAGGTTGACTTCTTCGGCGGCGAACCTCTTATGAACTTCGACGTCGTGAAGCAGCTTGTGGCCTACGCCCGCAGCATCGAGAAGGAAAAAGGCAAAAACTTCCGCTTCACCCTCACCACAAACGGCATGCTCATAGACGACGACGTTATCGCCTTCGCCAATAAAGAAATGAGCAACGTCGTACTCAGCCTCGACGGGCGAAAGGAGATCCACGACCGTTTCCGCGTCGACTATGCCGGCCAGGGTAGCTGGGAGCGAATCGTGCCGAAATTCCAGAAACTGGTAGAAGCGCGCGGCGGCCGAAATTACTACATGCGCGGGACGTTTACGCACGCAAATCCGGACTTTTTGAATGACATACAGCAGATGCTCGACCTGGGCTTTTCGGAGCTGAGCATGGAGCCGGTCGTATGTGCAAAGGGCGACCCGTCCGAGCTGACCGAGGAAGATTTCAACATTGTCGCGGAGCAATACGAAAAGCTCGCCGAGCTCATGCAAAAGCGCGACCGCGAGGGCAGGCCGTTCACCTTCTATCACTACATGATTGATCTCACGGGCGGTCCGTGCATTTACAAGCGCATTTCGGGCTGCGGTTCGGGTACCGAGTATATGGCGGTAACGCCGTCGGGTGAGCTTTATCCCTGTCATCAGTTCGTGGGCGAGGAGGCCTTCAAGCTCGGGGATATCTGGAAGGGCGTGACAAATCTGGAAAAACAGTCGGAATTTGCCGCCTGCAATGTCTATGCGCGCGAGGAATGTCGTGATTGTTGGGCAAAGCTCTATTGTTCCGGCGGCTGCGCGGCGAATGCCTACCACGCGACCGGAAGCATAACCGGCATCTACGAATACGGCTGCAGGCTCTTCCGCAAGAGAATGGAATGTGCTATCATGCTGGCAGTGGACAAAAGCCTGCAGGGATAGCGAAAAGCCTGCGGGTAGTTCCAATACAATCGCAGTGATAGAAGAATAGCCTGCGGGTACAGAGAATAGGTAAGGACAAAGGCGGGCATTTTCGGACGTGTCTGCAAAATGCTAAGGTTTTAAAAAAAATTACAGACAAAGCATCAAGATTACAAAATATCGAGGATATAAAAAAGTAGCTTTTCGCCGAGAGGCGAAAAGCCACTACATAAGATCAGCAAACCACGAGCCATGAATGTCCAGCCACCAATTGTGATCAGCGAACCACGCGCCATGAATGTCCAGCCACCAATTGTGATCAGCAAACCACGAGCTACGAATATTCAACCACCAGCCGCAAATATCCAATTGCGAATCACAACAGCTAAATATGCAAAGTGCAAAATACAGTAGATATGCCGGAAAATGAGGCGTTTTTACAAAATTTTACTGAACAGTTCATATTTTGAAAATAAATATAGAAAAAAATGCCGAAATGTTATCGATTTTACTATAATTAAGGTGGCAAGGTTTGTGCGATTTTTCGGGAAAAGATAGCAAGATTCTCTAAAAAATTCAAATTCATGCCGCCTTACAAATTATGGAAACAGCGAGAGGAGCAGTGAAGCACCGCGCTGCACCCGCTGACATGCGGGCTTTTGCCGACCTACGCCGTTTCCGCATCTATGCCTGACGGAACTTTTCCAGGAAGTCCCAATTATGCCTGATGGTCTGACGGAACTTTTCCAGGGAATCCCAATTATGCCTGAGGGTCTGGCGGAAGTTCTCCACGCTACGCCGTTTCCGCATCTATGCCTGACGGAACTTCTCCACGACGTCCTTGTAATGCCCGACCAGAGCCGCGAGATCTACACCGTACATTATGCTGTCGAAGCCTTCCTTTGCGCGAAGGATGCTGACGTCGAGCGTGCCGGTGAAAATCATCGAAAGCTTCCCATGATCCTTGCAAGCCTTGCAGATCCGCGCCAGCGCCGCCTTGAAATCCGGGTTGTCGAACTGCCCGTTTATGCCCATGGCGATGGAGAGGTCAAACGGTCCGACCATGATGCCGTCCACGCCGTCCAAAGCGGTGATTTCCTCGATATGCTCCAAAGCGCCCATCGTCTCGCACTGCGGCAAAAGCAGAGTCTGCGCGTTGCAGCTCTCCATATAGGCGTTCATGCCGTCTGCGTAAACTGCGCCGAAGCCCCATGCGCCGTCGCGTGTCGGGCAATATCCGCGGTTTCCGAGAGGCTTAAATTTTGCGTATGAGATCAGGGTTTTTACCTGCTCCACGGTTTCTATGCCGGGAACGATCACGCCCTTTGCGCCTGCGTCCAGTGATTTGAGAACGGCGCCGCGGGAAACTTCCGGGATGCGGACGATAGGTGTGAGTCCGGCTGCATCGGCGGCGGTCATGTAGGTCTGTGCCTCGCTGATGTCAGTTGCTGAGTGCTCCATGTCGATGACCACATAGTCGAGACCGGTAGAGCCGAGACATTCGACTGCGTTCATGCTGCGGAGATGCGAAAATGTGCCGATTGATGGCACGCCCTGCTTGTATTTTTCTAAAATTTTGTTGCTCATTTTTTGTTCCTCCTGTTGTTTTTAGATAATCTCACGGAATTCCGGGGGTGCTTTCCTGGAAGTGTAAGCCCTGTCCGGGTGCGGTTTGCAATAAAATTTGGCGAGTGATGGAATAAGTTTCTTTGGCCATTCGGATTTCGAGAGTATATTTTAATTGCTGGCTTCGGCGTTGGATCTTATTCAAAATCGCCACTTTATAACCGGTAATTCATCGCCGTGCAATAGCTGGCTAACAGCTACCGTGTAATAGCTGCCGTACAAGGACCGGCTAACAAGGACCGGCTTACAAGCACTGTGTAATTGCTGCCGTACAAGGACCGGCTTACAAGCACTGTGTAATAACTACCGTACAAGGACCGGCTTACAAGCACTGTGTAATAACTGCCGTACAAGCACCGGCTAAAAATAGCTGGCTTACAATCGCTGTCTTATATAATAACACAATTGATTTGCGCGGTAAATTATAAATATTTATAAAGTCGGGTATGAGTATTTGCGATGATACTTTTTGATTGTAAAATCGTCCATTCTAGAGCTCTTCACCTAAAAAATATTGTAGAAAAGCAGCTAAAATCGAAAAATCTACAATAAATTTTAAAATACAAAATCTATATATTTACATTTCAAATTTAATATGGCTAAAATTACATATAATGTATTGGATATAATTACAGTTATGTAAGATTTTATGCCATAATTTCCAGCTTGTGAAGCGTATAGATGCATTGACTTCAAAAATTATTGTAGTTTTCGCCGAAAAAGCGTAAAAACTACAATAAATCCGCGTGACTAACGCTGGGCGGTTTCGTCACTTCCTCTAAATCGGAAAAAATGGCAGACGCAAGTAAGTAAAAACCGCGCCCCAAAAGTCAAGTTGCAAAGCAGAACTGAATATGATAGAATCGAGCCAAGGATTATCGCTGGGCGGTTTCGTCACTTCCTCTAAAAAGGAGGTGATGCTTATGAAGTACATAACGATAAGTGATCTATTCACCTATTCGCTTGTGCTGATAGCATTTGCATCTCTGATTATAGAAATAATCGGAAAAAATGGCAGACGCAAGTAAGTAAAAACCGCCAAACTCGCGTTTGACGGTTTCCAACCTAAATTTAGACGGAACCGCCTAAGCACAAGCGGTGATCCTTTTCTACGTAAATGATACAACACAAAGCCCCAAAAGTCAAAGAAAAAGTTTGCTGTAAGTAGGACAAATTCAAAAAAAGTTACAGTTCAGACCGGCAGCGGGACAGGTAGCACGAGAACGATATGGATTTAAAGAGAAAAGGTATCGTGATTTAGTTGATTTTCAAATTTTGCGATACCTTTTGACCCTTAC
>CAVHIG010000065.1:0-8221 GCA_963636105.1 Anaerovoracaceae bacterium | reverse complement strand
TTGAGGGTACATTGGTACTCAAAGATCACGCAGGATTTTGAGCCGGATGCAAGGCGCTGAAGGAGTGAGGAGCGGAGTGTACAGAGGTACATGAGCACCGAAACGACTGAGAGCAACGCAGCAGGCGGTTCAAAAGACAAGTGATAAATCCGGTGATTATAGCGAGGAGGCTACACCTGTTCCCATCTCGAACACAGAAGTTAAGCTCCTTAGCGCTGATGATACTTGGCGGGAAGCTGCCTGGGAAAGTAGGACGTTGCCGGTTCACGGAATGACGCATGCCGATTGGCGTGCGTTGTTTTGTTTTTTGCAAGAACTTCTGTTGCATTTATCATATAAATTTTATATAATAATTTGGTTTGTGTAGATTAGCGTGAAAGTGGAATGGAGATTTTCATATGGGAAAATTGGAAAGAATAGACAAAATAATAGCTTCGCAGGGAAGGTTTTCGCGCAGTGAGGTGAGAAAGCTGGCCTCAAAAGGGAAAATATATGTCGATGGCACTATGATCAAGGATCCCGGCACGAAGACTGACCCTGAGAAGAGCCTCATCACCGTGGACGGCGAGGCCGTTTCCATAAAAAAGAACGTATATCTTGTGCTGAACAAACCTATGGGATATGTCTCCGCTACGGAGGATAGAAATCAGCCTGTGGTGCTTGAGCTGGTACCGGAGGAATATTCTGGCAGGGAGCTTTTCCCGATGGGCCGGCTCGACAAGGATACGACAGGACTTATGATAATAAGCGATGATGGCGTAATGGCTCACAATATTCTTTCGCCAAGGAAGCATATAAAAAAGGTATATGATGTGGAGCTCGATATAGAGGTCACGGCGGAAATGGCGCGGTGCTTTGCGGAGGGCGTAGAGCTCAGTGATGGCGTATGTAAGGCAGCGGAAATGGCGATTACAGGGCAAAAGACCGCGCGTGTCACGCTTTCCGAGGGGCGCTATCATCAGATAAAAAGGATGTTTGGATGCTTTGGAGCAAAGGTTGTGAGCTTACACCGTGTGGCGATGGGAAATCTTACGCTTCCCGCGGATCTTGCGCCGGGCGAGTGCAGGGAGCTTACCGAAAGCGAGTTATGTTTGTTGCAAGAGAAGAAGTGAAAGACTTGCTAATTCTAAAAAATATACTCTTTAAAACTAACTTTGAAGCTTTGGGGCTAAAGCTGTCTTTGGCCTGGTGTTCCTCGCAGGAGACAGCTAAGCTCATCTCGCCGGTTTTGGGCTGCGACTTTGTCCACACGGATTTTGCGGAGCAAAATCCGTGCCAAAGGCTCGCAGCAGCCAAAACCCTGGCTCGAATCGCTTGCTGTCTCTAGCTGCTCGTCACAAGGGCCTGCAGCCAGCTACCACCCCAAAGCTTCCTTACAATGTATACTTTTTGAAGCTCATGTAAAGTTGCGCGTGTATTAAAATCTTAACAATATAAACACTTTATATAGCGCGCGTCATGTGGTAAAATATCCGCATGGGAGAGTTTGCGGATATTTTTCAGGAAAGAATAGAATTCGATTTAGTAAATAGTATCGATATGGGAGGCGTATAGAATGGCAAACGCTTTGATAGGAATAGATAAAAGCGGATCTTTTAGAGTATATATGACAATATCCACTGAGCTGGTTGAGACGGCCAGGCAGATACACGAGACTACACCACTGGCAACGGCGGGTCTCGGCAGAGTGCTTACAGGCGCAGGACTCATGGGCTTGCTTCTCAAAAGCGATGACGAAAAGCTGACAGTGCAATTCAAGGGAGACGGCCCCGCAAAGCAGATACTTGCTACCGCAAAGGGCTCCGGCAAGGTAAAGGGCTACATCGCGAATCCAAATGTGGAGCTGCCGCTGACAGAAAAAGGAAAGCTCGATGTGGGTGGCTCACTTGGCATAGGCGAGCTTACAGTCATAAAGGATATAGGGCTCAAGGAGCCATATGTGGGCAAGATCGCCTTGGTTACAGGTGAAATCGCAGACGATCTCACGACATATTATTACATCTCAGAGCAGCAAAATTCATCCATAGCGCTCGGCGTAAAAATCGATAGGGATTACAGCGTGCTGGCTGCCGGCGGCATGATAATACAGATGCTGCCTGATGCCGAGGATGGAGCCGTGGACGCACTTGAGGAAATGCTTGGAAAACTTCCTCCGATGACAAGCCTTGTCGAAGAGGAGCAGCTGCGCGGCGCAGGCAAGACAGACGAGGGCATGGTGGAAGGACTCATGCACTCGATATTTGACAGGCTGCCCGAGGAATATCAGGTCGAAAAACTCGAAAGCAGAGACATCAGCTGGGAATGCGACTGCTCGATGGAACGCCTCGAAAATGTACTCATGACAATAGGCAAAAAAGACCTCAAAGAGATTATAGATGAGGACGGCCAGGCAGAGCTTGTCTGCCAATTCTGCCGCAAAAAATACTTCTTTGATAAAGAGCATCTTCTCAAAATTTATGGCGAAATGTAGTTTCTAATAGTCCTACCGTCAGAGTAAGAAGAATGCCTCAAAAACGGGCAAAAATTACCCAATAGAGCTAAAATCGACGGCGGAGTTCTTCTATACAATTTATATTAGTGAGAATGAGCTTTGCCGCTTAAATAGTTTGATAAAGTGAAATAGCGTAGAGAAAAGAAAGGTACAGGGAAAGAATATGTGGAAGGAATTTAAAGAATTCGCATTCAAAGGAAATGTAATCGACATGGCAGTCGGCGTAGTTATCGGAAGCGCCTTCGGAAAAATCGTCACTTCACTTGTAAATGACATCATCATGCCTATATTTGGCTTCCTCCTCCAGGGCGTAGATTTTTCAGAACTAAAAGTTGTACTCAGCGGAGATGCAGCCATAGCCTACGGAAGCTTTATACAGCAGTGTGTAGACTTTTTCATCATAGCATTCTGCATATTCTGGGCAGTCAAGCTCATAAACAACGCAGAAAAGTTGAATTTCCTTAAGAAAAAAGAAGCGGAAACTGCGGAGGCCGCGGCCGATGAGCCGGCTCCTCCGACAGAGGCAGAGCTTTTGACGCAGATTAGAGACCTTTTGCAGGAGAAAAACGGCGAAAATAAGGCTGAATAAAAGGCTTTAGCTGCAAATATCAAAATAACAAGGGAGGATTGGGCAACTTGTTTAAAAAGGATATAATGCTGAAAATAATAGGCAAGCAATTTGAGAACGGTAGCGAGGAGACAAGCCTCGAATTTATGACAGAGGGCAAGCTCTATGAAAGAGGGCAGGCGCTCTACCTTGTATATGATGAGACTGAACTTTCGGGAATGCCGGGCTGTCAGACCAGGCTCAAGCTTTCAGGAAATAAGGTAAAACTGAGCCGTTCAGGCGATGAAATGCCGCTTGATACTGAGATAGAATTTGAAAAAGGGCTTCACTACCAGGGACTTTACGAGACTCCTTTTGGACCGATTGAAATGGAAGTCCTTACAAATGATGTAAAAAATAACATCTGCGAAGATGGTACGGGCAGCGTGGATATCGACTATCACATAAGTCTCAAGGGACTTTCTGATGCGCGAAACAGGCTCAATATCGAAATAATGTAATAAAAACAATATAAGATATCCAAAATAGATGGCAAAACACAAGATTCTTATTCGAAAGGTGATGGGGAAATGAGACAAAAGACAGCAAAGGTGATAGCTATCATTATCGCGGTATTGATGCTGCTGTCATCCTTTTCAATTATAATGTTTGTGCCGGGAGCTACAAGTGATGTGTCTCCGTACGCATATGGAGCTGTAGAGGAAGACACGGCAAGTGAAAAAAATATAAGCGAGATAGATACAGACCTTGACGTCCTGCACGACTATCTGCTTTTCATCTACAACAATTACAAGGACGAGGTCTCCTATGAGGATCTCATAAATGGAGCTTTTTCCGGCGCGATAGATTCGCTCGGTGACAAGTATAGCGTCTACTACAGCACGACAGAGGAAAGCCAGTCCTTCACGGAGACTGCCACCGGAAATTATACCGGCGTGGGAGTGACTATAAGAAGCACACAGGACGGCTGCACTGTCGTATCGGTCCTGAAAAACGGCCCGGCCTATAATGCGGGCATAAAGACCGACGACATCATTACAAAGGTCGATGGCGAAGACATGAGCGCAAAGGACAACAACTATGTATCCACAAAGCTAAAAGGCAGCGTGGGTACAACGGTGCGTCTCACCATCAAAAGAGACGGGGCAGAGCATAGCTACACGCTGACTCGCGAAGAAATAAAGCTCCAAAGCGTATACTATCAAATCCTGAGCGCAGAGAACCTGGCCAATTCCGGCATCACCGATAAAGCGGCGAGCGACGCAGTTTCCGCAAAGAAGATAGGATACATCGAAATCACAAATTTTGACGATGACACGGACAGCGAATTCGAAGCGGGCTTTGCGGCACTCATAGCAGAAGGCGCGCAAGGCTTCATCATCGACATTCGGGACAATCCGGGCGGCGTGGTATCGGCAGCTGTAGGCGTGGCAGACCAGCTCATCTCATCTAAGACCTACATAATGCACTACATGCAAAGGGGCAAGGTGATAGAGTCTGTGAAGGCCAGCGGCAGCGGAAACGGCGAGTATCCTGTGGTTCTCCTGGTCAACGAAAACAGCGCAAGCTCTTCGGAGATTTTGGCGGCGGCGCTCAAGGAAAATAAGGCAGCGACGCTTGTGGGCAGCACTACATACGGAAAGGGAATCGCGCAGAAGGTTATAAAGTTCTCAAACGGTACGACATTTAAGCTTTCGACCTATTATTTCGGCTCGCCTATGCTCAATGAGATACAGGGCGTGGGAGTCACTCCGGACTACGCTGTCAAGAATCTGACAGGCGGCGGTACGGAGGAGCTCATCGCCGCATATGGGGAGCTTGCTCCTATGTCTGAGCAGACAAAGCCTTCGGCGGGAAGCACCGGTTTGAATGTATATGGAGCGCAGCAGAGACTTTCGATGCTTGGCTATAGTGTCAGCGTGAGCGGGACGATGGAACAAAATACTGTAAACGCAGTAAAGAAGTTCCAGTCGGATATGGGTCTGTATGCGTATGGCACTCTGGACTACACGACAATGTCAAAATTGCAGAGTGCAGCTTATGATTATGCTTACGGGAAGAGCAATGGAGACAAACAACTCGAAAAAGCGATAGAATTATTAAAATAATATTGAGTTTACACTCTCGCGGTGGTATAATTTTAAAGTTGTTTTTAAGTAAATTTAAAGAGAAATTAGTTTTAGTCTTCGCGGGAGGTAAGTAATGAAAAAAATCGGTTTTGATGCGGATAAGTATATTGAAGAGCAGTCCAAATATATTCTGGAGAGGATAAATGAGGGCAATGGCGAAAGGCTCTATTTGGAATTTGGCGGAAAGCTCGTAAATGACAAGCACGCGATGAGGGTGCTGCCGGGTTTTGATGAAAATGCCAAGATAAAGCTGCTCCAGAAGCTGGCTGATAAGGCCGAAATCATCATCTGCATCTACGCCGGCGACATTACCACCAATAAGACGAGGCAGGACTTCGGAATCACATATGACCTTGAGGTTTTGAGACTCATAGACGCTTTCAGGCGCTATGCGCTTGAGATAAACAGTGTAGTAGTCACAAGATACGAGGACGCGCCTGCCGTAAATATGTTTATAAATAAGCTGGAGCGCCGTGGAATCAAGACATACAAGCACCGCTTCACAAAGGGCTATCCTACGGACGTGGACACTATTGTAAGCGATGAGGGCTATGGCGCAAATCCTTACATAGAGGTCTCAAAACCGCTCGTTGTAGTCACAGGCCCGGGAGGAGGCTCCGGAAAGCTTGCGACCTGCCTTTCCCAGCTCTATCACGATTACAGACGCGGGACAAAGGTGCGCTACGCAAAATTTGAAACCTTCCCGATCTGGAACCTCCCGCTCAAGCATCCTGTAAATATCGCCTACGAGGCAGCGACCGCGGATCTCAAGGACGTAAATATGATAGACTCCTTCCATTTGGAGGCCTATGGCACAAAGGCAGTCAATTACAACCGCGACCTTGAAGTATTCCCGGTAGTCAAGAGGATCATCGAGAAGATTACAGGTGAAGAATCAGAATACCAGTCACCTACCGACATGGGTGTAAATAGAGCTGGCTTTTCCATCATAGACGATGATGTCTGCAGGGAGGCGGCCTGCCAGGAGATAATCAGAAGATATATGATAGCCCAGGTGGACTACAAGAAGGGCAAGATCAGCGAGGAAGCACTCAAGCGCTCGAAGCTTCTCATGGATGAGCTTGGAATAGGCGAAGAGGACCGCAGGGTGATAGCACCCGCAAGGGAATATGCCGAAAGCAAGCGTTCGAGCAATAGCAGATATATGAACGTCGTAGTAATGGCGATAGAGATGCCGGACGGCTCCTTTATCACAGGCAGGAGCTCGCGCAGAATGGTAGCCGCGGCAGCTGCCATACTCAATGCCATAAAGGTACTTTCGGGAATTTCAGACGATATACATCTCATCTCGCCAAACGTACTCGGCTCGATACAGACCTTGAAAACCGAGGTTTTGCGTCAGGATCGCTCAAGCCTGAATCTCGAAGAGATACTTTCAGCGCTTACTATCTCAGCGGCCACAAATCCGTCTGCGGAAACGGCGGCGGGCAAGCTCGCGTGCCTGCGCGGCTGCAAGGCGCATTGTACGGCTATTCTCTCAGACAGAGACGAGCAGACACTGCGCGCGCTTGGACTTGACGTAACCTGCGACCCTGAATATGTGACTACAAACTTATACTTTAGTTAAAAAACAGATTTCAATATATAGCCGGCTTTTAACGGCATAGCGTAAGCTTAAACCGGTAAAAACCGACGGAAAGAAAGGATATCACGAAAAAATGGAAAGAAGAATAGGAACAGTTTCGAGGGGCCTGAGGGCACCTATCGTAAGAGAAGGCGATGATCTTAAGAAAATAGCTGTAGACGTTCTTTTGGGCGCTGCTGCGGCAGGAGAATTTGAAATCCAGGACAAAGACGTGCTTTGCATCACAGAGTCTGTAGTAGGCAGAGCTCAGGGAAATTACGCAAGCAAGGATCAGATTGCAAAGGACATCAAAAACAAGCTTGGCGGTGAGACAATCGGTGTCATCTTCCCGATTTTCTCAAGAAATAGATTTGCAATCTGCCTGAGAGGCATAGCGCGTGGCGCAAAGAAAATAGTGCTCATGGCAAACTATCCTTCTGACGAGGTGGGAAATAAGCTTATAGACGACGATACCTTCGATGAGTCCGGAGTGGATCCGTATCGTGATGTACTCACAAAGGCTCAATTCGAAGAAAAATTTGGCCCTTCAAAGCACATCTTCACAGGTGTAAATTACCTTCAGTATTATAAGGACATTATCGAAGAGGAAGGCGCTGAGGCTGAGATAATTCTCTCAAACAATCCAAAGACCATCCTCGACTATACAAAGAACGTGCTCGTATGCGACATCCATACAAGAGCAAGGACAAAGAAGATCCTGAAGAAGGCTGGCGCTGACATCGTGCTCGGCCTCGACGAGATTCTGACTGAAAGCGTAGACGGAAGCGGTTTCAACACAAAATACGGTCTTCTGGGCACAAATAAGGCCACAGAAGACACAGTAAAGCTCTTCCCGAATGACTGTACAGAATTCGTAAAGGAGATTCAGAAGGAAGTAAAGGAAAAGACTGGCAAGACTATCGAGGTTATGGTATATGGCGACGGAGCCTTCAAGGATCCTGTTGGAAAAATCTGGGAGCTCGCTGACCCTGTAGTATCACCTGGATATACAGACGGCCTCGAGGGCACTCCAAACGAACTCAAACTCAAGTACCTCGCAGACAACGATTTTGCCGACCTTTCCGGCGATGAGCTGAAAAACGCAATTACCGCATACATAAAGAACAAGGATCAGGTACTGACGGATTCAAAGGAAAATGCCATGGTAGCTCAGGGTACTACTCCGAGAAGACTCACAGACCTCATCGGTTCGCTCTGCGATCTGACATCAGGCTCCGGAGACAAGGGCACGCCGATAGTATACATCCAGGGATATTTTGACAATTATACCAAGGAGTAGGCTGCGGAAACTGCGCGAGTTGTCAGAAATTCAGCGAGATTTCGCACATTTCGCGACGGGTTTTTGTGATGAAATTGTGAAAAATTAGTTTTGGGAACGTTGAGAAATCGACGTTCCTATTTTGTTGGAATTTTCTGAATAATCTCGA
>CAVHIG010000064.1:0-8223 GCA_963636105.1 Anaerovoracaceae bacterium | reverse complement strand
TAGGAGGATTATAGAAGGTATGGCGCAATTTTTTAAGGAACCGTCGAGAACGTTTAGTGAGTATTTGCTGGTGCCGGGTTATTCGGACGCAAATTGCAGGGTGGACAATGTAAGTCTGAGGACGCCTATGGTAAAGTTTAAGAAGGGCGAGGAGCCGGCGCTTTCGCTCAATATTCCGCTTGTATCGGCGGTAATGCAGTCGGTTTCGGACGACAAGATGGCTATCGCACTCGCAAAGGAGGGCGGCGTGTCATTTATCTTTGTGTCGCAGTCCATCGAAAGCCAGGTCGAGATGGTAAAAAATGTAAAAAAATACAAGGCCGGCTTTGTGACGAGCGATTCAAACATCAGACCGGATCAGACTCTTGCGGACATCCTTGAGCTCAAGAAAAAATCCGGGCATTCTACAGTGGCAGTTACGGAGGACGGTACATCTGACGGCAAGATGGTCGGACTTGTGACAAGCCGCGACTACCGTGTGAGCAGACTCCCGCTCGACACGAAGGTTTCGGAGTTTATGCGACCTTTTGACGAGCTGATATATGGTGAGGAGGGCATCAGCCTTTCCGAGGCAAACGACATCCTTTGGGACCACAAGCTCAATGCTCTTCCTATTATTGACAAAAATCAGAGACTGACTTCCTTCGTATTCCGCAAGGACTACGACAGCCACAAGGAGAATCCGAATGAGATTCTGGACTCACAGAAGCGCTATCTTGTGGGCGCGGGCGTAAATACGAGAGACTACGAGCAGAGAATTCCGGCACTCGTAGAAGCGGGCGCGGACATCCTTTGCATCGACTCATCTGAGGGCTTTTCCGAGTGGCAGGCGCGCACTTTGAAATTTGTGAGAGACAAGTACGGTGATTCTGTAAAGATAGGCGCAGGAAACGTCGTAGACAGGGAAGGCTTTGAGTTCCTTGCAGAGGCGGGGGCAGACTTCGTGAAGGTCGGTATAGGCGGTGGCTCTATATGCATTACGCGTGAGACAAAGGGCATAGGCCGCGGACAGGCTACGGCAGTCATCGAGGTGGCCGCGGCCAGAGATGATTATTACAAGAGAACGGGCATATATGTGCCGATCTGCTCTGACGGCGGTATCGTGTACGATTATCATATGACTCTTGCTCTTGCTATGGGTGCGGACTTTATCATGCAGGGCAGATATTTTGCTCGATTTGATGAATCTCCGACAAATAAGCTCACAATAAACGGCGCTTATGTCAAGGAATATTGGGGCGAGGGCTCAAACAGAGCGAGAAACTGGCAGCGCTACGATATGGGCGGTGACAGCAAGCTGAGCTTTGAGGAAGGCGTGGACTCCTATGTACCTTATGCCGGAAGCTTAAAGGACAATGTACAGCTGTCGCTTTCAAAGGTGAAGTCGACTATGTGCAACTGCGGCGCGCTTACAATTCGTGAGCTTCAGGACAAGGCAAAGCTTACGCTGGTATCGGCTACAAGTATTGTAGAGGGCGGCGCGCATGACGTAATCCTAAGGGATACGAATGGTAGCAATAGATAACGCTTTATGTATTTGCGAAGTTATAGATTTTTGTCTATATGACTATATGCTAAAACAAATATGAAAAGGGCATTTTGCTATTGACTTTTTATGCCAAAATGGTATTTTAGTATACAGATATACAAAAGTAGTCTGATAAAGTATAACAAAGTAACTAAAAAAAGAGGATAAGAGAGGTAAATACTGAAATGGCGATTGTGGATCTGACCAAATATGGTATCACTGGGACAACGGAGCTTGTATACAATCCTTCCTTCGAAATGCTTTTCGAGGAAGAGATGAAGCCGGAGCTTACAGGCTATGAGAAGGGTCAGCTGAGTGAGCTGGGCGCTGTAAACGTAATGACAGGCGTATACACTGGCCGTTCCCCTAAGGATAAGTTTATCGTAATGGATGAAAATTCCAAGGATACTGTATGGTGGACATCAGATGAGTACAAGAATGACAACCACCCGGCTAGCAAAGAGACTTGGGAAGCTGTCAAGAAAATAGCTCAGGACGAGCTGTCAAACAAGAGACTTTTCGTAGTTGACGCATTTTGTGGTACAAATAAGGACACTCGTATGGCGGTGCGCTTCATTATGGAAGTGGCATGGCAGGCACATTTTATCAAGAATATGTTTATACGTCCTACAGAGGAAGAGCTTGCAAGCTTTGAGCCTGATTTTGTAGTATACAATGCTTCCAAGGCAAAGGTTGAAAATTATAAGGAGCTTGGTCTCAATTCAGAGACTGCCGTAGTATTCAATATCACAAGCCGTGAGCAGGTCATTATAAATACCTGGTACGGCGGCGAGATGAAGAAGGGTATGTTCTCTATGATGAATTACTACCTGCCTTTAAAGGGTATAGCTTCTATGCATTGCTCAGCAAATACGGATATGAACGGCGAAAATACGGCAGTATTCTTTGGCCTTTCCGGTACAGGCAAGACTACGCTCTCCACAGATCCAAAGCGCCTTTTGATCGGCGATGATGAGCACGGCTGGGATGACAAGGGTGTATTCAATTTCGAGGGCGGTTGCTACGCAAAGGTTATAAACCTCGATAAGGACTCGGAGCCTGACATCTACAACGCGATCAAGCGCAACGCACTGCTCGAGAACGTTACCTTAGACAAGGAAGGCAAAATTGATTTCGCGGACAAGAGCGTGACGGAGAATACGAGAGTTTCCTATCCTATCGATCATATTGAAAATATCGTGCGTCCTGTATCGTCGGCGCCTGCCGCAAAGAATGTAATTTTCTTGTCAGCGGACGCGTTTGGCGTGCTTCCTCCGGTATCCATCCTGACTCCGGAGCAGACACAGTATTATTTCCTCTCCGGATTTACGGCAAAGCTTGCGGGTACGGAGCGCGGAATCACTGAGCCTACACCTACATTCTCGGCATGCTTTGGACAGGCCTTCCTTGAGCTGCATCCTACAAAGTACGCGGAGGAGCTTGTAAAGAGAATGCATATGAGCGGCGCAAAGGCTTATCTTGTAAATACAGGCTGGAACGGTACAGGAAAGCGTATATCAATCAAGGATACACGCGGTATAATAGATGCGATTTTGAACGGCGATATCAATAAGGCACCTACAAAGATGCTGCCGATATTCAATTTTGAGATTACTACAGAGCTTACGGGTGTGGATACAGGCATTCTGGATCCTCGCGACACTTATGCGTCGGCTTCTGAGTGGGACGAGAAGGCAAATGACCTTGCGGGCAGATTTATCGCAAACTTTGCAAAGTATGAAGGAAACCCTGCGGGCAAGGCTCTTGTAGCGGCAGGTCCGCAGAAATAGAGCATTGAAATAGGCTCGGGGCGAAGCTGCGGGACTTGATGAATGCGGAGCCGCGAGCCTTGAAAAATCGGAGAAATTGCGGGACTTGAAAGAATCGGAATAGCTAGGGGATTTGAAAAGTACGGAATAGCTACGGGGGAAGAAGAGATGGAAGATAAAAAGAGACTCGAAGCAGAGATCCAAAAGGTGCTGGAGGAGAAGATAAACCCTACTCTTGCGGCGCACTTTGGAGGTGCCATACTCACGGAATTTGACGATGAGGGCACAGCATGGGTAAAAATGACGGGCGCCTGCGCTACCTGCGGCTCCGCACAGGACACCATTGAAAATATCATAAGTACAAAGCTTAAGGAGAGCTGCCCTTATGTGAAGAGCGTGGCTCTGGATGATTCAGTGAGCGAGGATCTTCTGGAAATGGCCAGAAAGATTCTGCACAAGGAGCTGTAGCGGCGGAAACTGCGAGGGTTTTGCGGCTTTTGCCGGCTTTGCGGAAACTGCGTAGGAATTGGCGAGGTTTTGGTGTTTGATGAAGAAGATAGGCGTAAGGTTTTGCGGAGGCTGCAATCCGAGGTATGACCGCGGCCGGGCTTTTGAGAAAATTAGGGAGATGAAGGCTTCGGAGGCGGAATTTGAAATCGCAAGGGAAGGCAGTGTCTATGATGAGCTTTTGGTCATAGGCGGCTGCTCGAGTTGCTGTGCTTCGTATGAGCAATTTTCTTATACGGGCAGGCTTGTGAAAATGTGGGATGAGAGCCATATCGCGCAGGTAGTGGCGGAGCTTTAGAGGCTCGGCATACAGCTGCCTGCGGGACCAAATGACTTGCACATGGAGGCTCGGCCTACACCTACCTGCGGAATCGAACGCTTTGAAAGAAGGTAAAGGTACCACAGAATTCGGATTTTCTGGATTCTGTGGTACCTTTTTTTAATTTTTTGTGTCATTGTACCAAGAAAACAGGCAAAGGTATAGTGGAATTGAAAAACGGACAAATTACGATACTTTTGTTCTGGAGAGAGGGCTTTTAATTTACTTCCCATCGCTTTCCTTATGTCCGTTTTACCACTTTTGGCAAATGTAAAAATATGGAGCCATATCGCGCAGGTAGTGGCGGAGCTTTAGAGGCTCGGCATAGGCCTCGCTGAGTGTTGAATGTTTTGAAAGAAAAAGGCATCGTGGAATTTGGATTTTGCGATGCCTTTTTTTAATTTTTTTGGAAATTGTAAAAATATTACAGCGTAGAAAAATAATCCTATAAATATTTAAAATATGTATTGACAAATAATACAAGTAATAGTATGATAAATCCAACAAACAAAAACCGATACAGTATTAGAAAATTTTGCAAAAACTACAAATAGTAAGCAAAAGAGAGAATGAAAGGGGAAAAGAATATGGCTATAAGAGATCCAGGAAGAGAATCAGGCGGCACTAGTGGAAAGTTTTCGTATGAGATTGTAAAGCGCATCGGAGTGTTGGCAAAGTATCCGACAGGCTGGACAAAGGAATTGAATCTGATTTCATGGAATGGCAGCAAGCCAAAGTATGATATCAGAGATTGGGATGAAAAGCATGAAAGCATGTCGAGGGGAGTCACACTTCATCCGAATGAGGCGGAGAAGCTTTACAAGATTTTGAATGAGCTGGAGCATTCCGGCAATGAAGAGCCTATCGAAAGTTTTGAAGAGCTTGAGGAAGTAGCAGCAGCAGTATAGTTTGCTTGCGGGTTTAGTGACTTTAGTGTCTAGTGCCTGTGGATTGAATCCAGGCGAAACGCCGCCCGGCCGATTGGGAGCCGGGCGGCGTTTCGCAGTTATTTCAAATTTTCCGGATTCAGACATTCCAATTCAGGAATTACGAAAATACCGTCCTTTCTGATAAGCACATCATCAAACCAGATTTCACCGCCACCATAGTCGGCACGCTGGATATTTACCAGATCCCAGTGGATAGCGCTCTTGTTCCCATTTGGAGCTTCCTCGTAGCAGTTGCCCGGGGTGAAGTGGAAACTGCCGCAGATCTTCTCATCAAAGAGGGTATCCTTCATAGGGTGGAGCACGTAAGGGTTTACGCCGATGGCAAACTCACCTATATAACGGGCTCCCTCATCAGTGTCGAGTACGTCATTTATGCGCTCTGTATTATTGGCTGTCGCCTTTACAATTTTGCCGTCCTTAAACTCAAAGGAAATGTTTTCAAAGGTATATCCCTGATAGATGGATGGTGTATTGTAAGAAATCGTGCCATTGACGGAATCCTTAACCGGAGCGGTATAGACCTCTCCGTCAGGAATATTCATTTCACCTGAGCAAGGGATTACGTTGATATCCTTTATCGAAAATGTGAGATCTGTTCCCGGACCTGTGAGCCTTACCTTGTCTGTCCTTTTCATAAGAGAAACAAGCGGTTCCATGGCTTTTGCCATCTTGCTGTAATCGAGGGTGCAGACATCAAAGTAGAAGTCGGTGAATGCCTCAAGGCTTGTATTTGAAAGCTGAGCCATAGATTCATTCGGATAGCGGAGCACCACCCACTTTGTCTTGTCTATGCGGTGATCCGTGACGGGTCTTAGGGTCTTGTTGTAGAGCTGCTGCTTGGCGGCAGGTACATCGGATAGCTCAGAAATGTTGTTTGCTCCGCGGATTGCAATATAGCATTGCATGCCTTGCATCTGAGCAAGCTGTACATCGTGCATAAAATCAAGCTGTTCTTTCTGACAAGCCAGCATAATTTCTCTTTTTATACTGGAGTCGTTGATGTTTACAAAAGGGAAGCCTCCGCATTTGTATATATCGCGAATCAGCTGCTTTACCAAATCCTTGCAGGCATTGCCCTCGTATTCTATCAGAACCTTTTCGCCCGGCTGCACTTCACATGAGTAATTTACAAGTCCATGAGATAATTTTTCAATTCTCGGATCCATTTTGCTTCCTCCTGGTATTATTTTTTTCTTATGCTTTCGCCATATTGTGTCCAAAGACAGCTTATCACATTTTCGGAGAAATTTATAGTTATTTCTTGCCTCGGCAGATTAAAGCAGTTAAAATAGTGTTGTAGCTATTAAATTCGATTTTGATGTTTTTAATATTATGCTTTGATGGATTAGAAAAATTTGGAGATGATAGAGGATATGAGGATTAAGATTTTTTTGAAGACAACTCTCGACAAGGACTTTGCGCCTGTAGAGATTGAAAAGGGCATCACAAGTGAGGAGCTCGTACAGCAATATCAGGAAAAGCTTCCATACAGAATACTTGCTGTGATGATAAACAACAAAATATTCCAATTGCACGCGCATCCGAGGGAAGGCGAATACATTGAATTTCTCGACATGCGCGAGCCTGCGGTAAATCACATATACCAGCACAGCCTTTCACTCATATATTTGAAGGCCATAGAAGACGTGCTCGGTAATGTGCGCGTTGTGATTGAAAACTCCTTAAACAAGGGCCTTTTTACAAAGATACGCACGCAGCAGCCGATCACTGAGGAACAGGTGGCAGCTGTTGAAAAGAGGATGCATGAGCTTGTAGAGGCAGATCTTCCTATCGAGAAGGAAGTAATTCCAAGAGACGAGGCTCTCAAGGATCTTATGGAAGACGGCAGAAGAGAAAGAGTGCGCCTGCTGCAAGCCGACCCAAAGCTGAAAAAGGTGAAATTCTACTCCCTGGGCGGTTACCGCAACTTCTTCTACGGACTCATGGTGCCATCCACCGGATATGTGGAGCACTTTGAGCTGCGCAAATACCGCGACGGCGTGCTGCTTAGATTTCCGCATCCGTCGGACCCGAGTAAAATACCGGAATATGTGGATGATTTCAAGCTTTATGATGCTTTTGGTGAGACAAACAAGTGGGGAAGGCTCATGGGCGTGCGCTATGCCAGCGACCTGAATGAAAAAGTAGAGGATGGCAGTTACCGCGAGCTCATTCAGCTCTCGGAGGCTTTGCATGAAAAGAAAATCGCGGAAATTGCGGACATGATCAAGGAGAGCGGTAGGCGCATTATTCTTATCGCAGGTCCTTCGTCGTCCGGCAAGACCACATTTGCAAAGCGTCTGTGCATACAGCTCAAGGTAGTGGGTCTGAATCCTCTCTATCTGGGCACGGACGATTATTTCAAGGAGCGTGATGAGACGCCAAGGGATGAAAACGGCGAGTACGATTTTGAGAATTTGGGCGCTATGGATATTGCGCTTTTCAATCGGGATATGAATGGGCTTCTCGCCGGAAAGAGCGTGGATTTGCCGAGCTTTGACTTTGTGGAGGGCAAGAAAACCTTCGGAAAGCGCATACTTTCAATAAAGCCGACCCAGCCTGTGGTAATTGAGGGCATACATGCGCTCAATGAAGCTATGACGCCGGACATTCCGCATGAGCAGAAGTTTAAAATATATATAAGCCCGCTGACACAGCTCAATATTGATGATCACAACAGGATTCCGACGACTGACGAGCGTATGCTTAGGAGGATGGTGCGCGATTTTCAATTCCGCGGACGCAGTGCGCAGACGACGATTAGGGACTGGCCGAAGGTCAGAGCCGGTGAGGATAAAAATATCTTCCCGTTCAACGGCGAGGCGGATGTCTTCTTCAACTCAGTGCATATCTACGAGCTCGCGGTGCTGAAAAAGTACGCTGAGCCGCTGCTTGAGGCTATTACGCATGAGGAGCCGGAGTATAGCGAGGCGGTGAGGATGCTCAGATATCTGCGATTCTTTAAGACGATAGAGGACGATTCCATTATTGTCAACAATTCCATAATCAGGGAATTCATAGGCGGCAGCATTTTTGTGTAATGTCGCTTGCCGTATGAAAAAGTATACTTTTTGAAACTACCTTTGAAGCTTTGGGGCTAAAGCTGTCTTTGGCCTGGTGCTCCTCGCAGGAGACAGCTAAGCTCGCCTC
>CAVHIG010000063.1:0-8570 GCA_963636105.1 Anaerovoracaceae bacterium | reverse complement strand
GCGGCACAAGAAAAACTCAAAAATGCAAAGGCCTTTAAATCGATGGGAGTTGCGCCATCAATCATAATGCAAGCCACGGGTCTTACAGCTGATGAAATACAGAAGTTGTAGGTTGTCGCTGTCTGTGGTTAGTAGGCTGTGGGAGCTGGCTGCGGTGAGCTGGCTGTGATTAGTAGGCTGCGGTGAGCTGTATGTGGTGAGCCAGCTGTGATTAGCTGGCTGCGGTGAGCCGGCTGTGGTTAGCCGCTGTGGTTAGTAGGTAGCTGTCAGCATATAGAGCTTGGAGCTTTGTATACCTGGTAAATGAAGAGCGGCAGCGGACCGGCAATCTGCCCGATGCAATCAAAAGAGCCGTGGACAGAGCGCATGATGAGGGAATACTTACAGAGTTTCTGAAAAAATACGGAACGGAGGCTTTGAATAAGATGTATGGAGAGCTTACAAAGGAAAGATACGGAGAGCTCAGGGATTTGCGAAAGCCGGGCTGCGCCTGTATATGTATATTTTAGAAAATTTTCCCAGTGAGCCGGCGGAGCTTCGTTCTCCGGCGGCCGCAGACATTGCAAACGGCGGAGCTTCCTTTCGGAGGCCCCGCCGTTTTTAGGTTTTTTCCCTTTTTGCCTTTTTTTATGTTTTGCCATATGCCTTTGCAGCATATCGCACTATGCTTTCGCAGCATACTATGGCATCTCCATAAGAGATCAGCTTTCCGTCGGATTTTCCTTGCTTTCCATCGGATCCCCCTCGCGGTCCTCGTGCCGTAAGTCCTCAAAATCCCCCGCGAAGCCGCAGAACAGTCAAAAGTCCGCAAGCCCCGCAGGTTCTTTCAATTTCTCATCTCAAACCGCCCGGAAGCTCCCGGCCGGAATTCAAAATCCCGAAGCCGAAAATCCCGCCGAAAAACTAGTTATTGTACGCTCTATACAGGAATGTCACAATCTGTCCGCGTGTGCAATTCTGATCAGGTCCAAAGAGGCCGCCGCCGATACCCTCAGTGATATCGTTCTCTACAGCCCAGGATACATAACCCTCATACCAAGCGTCGCTCGGAACGTCAGTAAAGCTTACGCTGCCTGTCGCATCCTTTGCACCCAGTGCTCTTGCGATAAACGCCACGCACTGTGCTCTTGTGCAAGTGAGGTTTGGCTCAAACGTAGTATCCGTAGTACCCTTTGCGATACCATTCTCGGAAGCCCACTGTACAGCCTTTGCATAATATGCACTCGAAACCACGTCTACAAACGGATTGTCCGCGCTCTTTGGCTCAGGACTGCCCGCAGCACGCCACAAGAATGTCACGATCTGTCCTCTTGTGCAAGTCCACTCAGGGCTGAAGTGAGTAGCGTCTGTACCCTCTGTGATGCCCTTTCTGATTGCCCAGAATACTGCGTCGTAATCGTAGTCACCCTTATTCACGTCTACAAAGTAGTTGCTCATATCATCGTCTTCCGCAAATGTCGCGTTTACCGTTACATTGCCGGAAGGCATGATGAAGGTGTACTCTGTATCGCTCTTCTTTGTGAGCTCTACTTCCTTATTCTTGCTGTTTGTTACAGTTACAGTGTCTACAGTGTATCCCTTATCAGGATCTACAGTTACAGTCACCTTTGTGCCGGATGAAGCGCTTGTGCGGTCAGATGAAGCATCGCCGTGAGTAGTCTTATCTACGTCAACTTTGTAGCTTGCGGATCCACCGCCGCCACCGCCGCCTCCTGAGGAGGATACAGTGTATACGTCAAGGAGTCCTGTTACAGTTTTAGCTGTAGGAGTACCGTAGTTGCCCGCATCAGTTGCGGAAACTTCGTAGGTTACTGTTACCTTCAGGTCAGCTGTCAAAGTCTTGCTGCTGTCTGTAAAGTACTTAGCAAAGTTTGCTGCAGCTGTAGTAACTGCTCCTGTTGCGCTGTCGGTTGTATCTGCAAACTTTTCAATCGCTGCATCGATAGCTCCATTACCATCAAGGTCAGCTTCATAAGTAACACTGCTTACAACAAGGTCCTTAAGAGTGCCATTTACCAGAGCACCGTTGAATGTTCCGAGTGCCTCGATATTCGCCTGAGTAGGAGCTGTACCGCTCTTAATCTTTACAGTATTGCCTGTAGCTGAGAGCTGATTTTCAAGCTTTGCAATCGTAAGACCCGCTGTAAATGTGTAGTTTGCGGATGTGTCTGCCAGCTTAGTAGCATTATCAGCACCCGCTACCCACTTGTCATTTGTAACAGCAAAGCTGATATTCTTATCGGTACCACTACTGCTATAATCTCCAACCGTCAGGTATCCCGCTGTAGATGGAGTTGCACCTGTTATAGTGGAAACTGCGCTGTCCACTACGCCGATAGCCGGATTGTTCGCGAGATTAGCGAAGCTTCCCGTCAGCGTATCGCCCGACTTCAAAGTGCCGTATGCATACTGAGACTGAGCCGGTGTGAATGTGAGAGCACGCTGGTTGATATAAAGCTGATTGCCTACATATTCGATATTGAATGTGTAGTTATCCTTTACAGCATCGCCAGTCTTGCTGCCCGCGATATCCTTATCAGTAGCCGTGCTCGTAACATTTTCAGCTTTCAATGAGAGCTTATGCCAGCCGGCATCCTCACCTGCTTCGCGAACAGGAGCTACATCCAGAGTATCAGTAAAGCCATAAGGATACTTGATAGTGAGTGCAGTAGTAGCGCTCTTCTCAACACTCTCTGTACCTGCATTGTTGGTATCTACCGTAGTCAGATCATTTGTAGGATATACAGGGTCATTCTCACCATATGTCTTCTCATACTTAGCAACATTTTCAGTCTTAAGCTTAAGTGTAAGCTCTACCGGATTGATTGTGAATACATACTTAGCAGCAGTATCATCACTTACAGTCTCAGAAGCAAGAGCCTCAGGAATTGTAAGCGCATATACGCTAGCATCTGCCTTCGCAACGCCGTAAGTGTAAGTCACATCATCCTTATCAAGATAAAGCTTATAGCTTCCTGCATCCTCACCTACTGTACGCTTTACAGGGAGAGTTACAACATCAGTAAATGGCGTAAATGCTTTAGCATTATCCGCCTCGCAAGAGTTTTTCTATTACTGATTGTGGATACATAAGTATATGCAAGACTTGCGGTCTGATCACTACTAGATGTAGTCAGTTCAACCTTTGCACCCTTTGCATCCTCAATAGCTACCCTAGTACCAGCTACAAGAGCAGTGCCGTCAAGAGTTACATCCATGTTGTTGGATACATAAGTCTTGCCCTCTCTTTTATTATTGAGATTCAAAGCCTTTTCGTCGACATCGCCGTAAGTCTTATCGAAGATATTGCCATCGCCAGCCTTACGATCTACAGTAATAGGAAGCTGGTCGATATGGATCTTGATCTCTTTTACAGCTGAAATTGGCTTTGCACCCTCATTTGCGTCGCTTTCCATCTTTACATAGAAGGAGAAGTCGCCCGTAGTCTTAGGTACGCCATAGATCTCGCCTGTAAGCTTGTTGAGGTAAAGTCCCTCAGGCAGTCCGCTTACAGAGTGGTCAGGTGAAGTATACGGATTTCCGGCCTGGTCAGTCAGGTAGAAGTTACGATAAATGTTCTTCTTTTTGCCCGCACCTACAACAGCTGGATCTGTAGTGGCATCGATATAATCGGAGTAATACTCGCCATACTTACCATTATCAAGCTCACTTGTATCGATTATTACCTGATAGTCTCCGTTGTCCTTCTGTGCATACTTGTACTCCCAATTTGCATAGAGCGTAACCACACCATTCTCATCAGCGTAATCAGCTACATTGTTTTCCTTGAGAGTCTTTTCAACATCATATACAGCGGTCTTTCCAGCCTTATTCTCCATGTACCAGTCATTTACATAATCTCTGTCATTGTCGCCAAGCGTGTAATCTACCCTTGTAAATTCAGGATACTTGCTTTCGCCTGTTTCAAGAGTTCCATAAGGAATCTTTGAATTCTCAGAAACCGAAGTCAGCGTAAGAGCTTTTATTGCCTTCTTATCTGCTTTCTCAGTGGATGTGTATACATCAGCAAGCTTCTTGCCGTTGTATGCCACAAACATAGCCTCATCACTATCAGCTTCGGTAAGCTTATCCTTGAATACTATTGTGTAGTGCGCTTCAGTATCCCAAAGTGCAGTCAAAGTAAGCTTTCCTGTAGCTTTAGATACGTGCTGTGCTGAGTCAAACTCATCGCCGAAAGTCCATGTCTTACCTGTATCATTGATCTTCCAGCCAGCAAATTGATATGTCGTATATGCTCCGTTTGCATCAGCAATCTTATAGGATGCAGGATTTTCAATTATCTCAAGCGTTTCGCCGTCGATTATATCGCGATCAGCAAGCGTAACATCTGTAATATCATAACCAGCAGGATCTGTATAAGCCACATATACAGTACCGTCTACAGCAGTAGCTCCGGTCGGTACCTGCAGATCAAATGACACAGTGTAGACATTTGCCCACTCAGCAGTGAGTTCTACATTCTGATCAGGCATAAAGAAGAAGTACTTCTCCGAATTATATGCGTAGAGTTCCTTCTCTCCGGCATTGCTTCTCCAACCGAGGAAGCGCTGTCCTTCCTTGTCAGCAAGAGTTCTATCAGTTACCGTCACTAAGGCGCCTTCTTTATAATAGTCCGTAGCCCATTCGTACACTCTTGTCCACGTAGTACCAGTTGTATCTACATAATAAGAGCCATTGAAGTTATACTTCAAAGTATAAGCTGTGAGCCACTTTGCCTTCAATGTTACGTTTTCAGCAGGCATTGTGAAATAGCTATATGCGCCTACAACACTCGAATCAGCGTTATAAAGCTTTTCGTCACCCGTAACACTGCTTGTCCAGCCAAGGAAGATATAGCCTGTCTTTTCAGGTTCGTCAGTCTTAATCGGTACTGTGTCTCCCTTATCATAATTTACAGTGGCAAATGTAGTCTTATTGCCGACTTTTCCGCCATCGAAATCATACGCTACAGTATAGGCCTTATCTTTCTCCCATACAGCAGTGAGAGTCACATCATGTCCAGGCATCTCGAAGTAAGTAAGTGCACCCTCAGCCGAGCCGTCTGCCTTGTAGGTCTTGCCGGCATATGACCAGCCCTTGAAGGTGTATCCCGACTTTGTGATTACGAGTGCCGCATCGTCAGCTACAACAACCTCAGTGCCCTCAGAGGCAACGCCTTCGATGCTGTACTTCGTGCCCGTGATGTCATCATAAGTACCGCCGTCCAGGTTGTATTTCACATTGTAAAGCTTGTCAGACTTAAATATAGCTACAAATACTGTATTTTTCTCGACTGTGAAGCTTGTAGCAGCTTCATACGTCTGATTTGTATTAGGGCTCCACCAATAAAGGAAATCTATGCCTGCCAAGTCAAGGTCAGCCTTGCCCGGAAGCTGAATTGTAGCTCCGTCGTTTATATTCTTTTCGTTCTTTACCGGTGTGTTTTTATTCTTGTAGTCACTTAAGTTAGCATAATACCTTACATTGTAAGTAACATTTTCCTCCCACAGTCCGATGAAATTTACATCAGTTGTAACTGTGTAAGTTTCTCCAGCCTTGTGGAGTACAGTCTTATCTACAGATGTATACCAGCCCTTGAAGGTATAGCCTTCTTTTTTGGTTGTAAGATCAGACTCGCCCAGCAAAGTGATGCTTTCGCCTGCTGTCTTCTTCTTCTCGCCAAAATGCTCGTCAGCCGTTCCTGCCTCAGCAGCGTTATATGCGTCCTGGTCGAGATAATACTTCGCGGTGCATGTAACCGTAGGTTCAATCTTTTTCCATGTAGCCTTGAATACCACGTCTCCATTTACTGGGTAGTCAGCACCTGCAGCATACCACGTCTCCGTACTTTTGAGTACCCATCCGTCAAATGTGTAGCCATCAGGATCGGTAGGATGCTTAATGGTAGCAGCACCGCTCAGCTGAATTGTAGTACCAGCCTCAACTGTACTGGTCAAGCCTGTGTATTCTGTGCCGTCTACTCCATTCACATACTTCACGGTGTAAGTATCAGCAGCAGTCTTTGTAAACTTTGCTACAAAAATAACGTCCTTGCTTACAAGATAGGTTTCACCAGGGTTATGCGAAGCATAGTCTTCACTGCAAAGCCAACCATCAAGCCTGTATCCTGGATACATTTCTTCAAACGCTGCATTGCCCAGAAGCTTTGTATTCTCTCCTTCAAGTACATAAAATTCATAGGTGTCATAAGAAGGGGTAGCGGTAGCAGTACTGGTAAGATCCTCGACTTCATAAGTCACCGTGTGATACGGAGTCCAGTTTACTGTAATTGTGATATTTCCTTCTGGAGTAAAGCTATCACCCGGATCATATGGAGTACCGTTTGCTATCCAGCCGCCGAATGCAGCAACATCGATAGTAGCTCCGGAAGTGTCTAATTCAGTAATCTTATCGATGTCCAGTACTGGTAAGATCCTCGACTTCATAAGTCACCGTGTGATACGGAGTCCAGTCTACCGTAAAGATTGTATTGCCCTCTGGTTTGAAGGTTCCCTCTGCTTCATAGGTATTTCCGCCTGTTTTCCAGCCGCCGAATGCATACTTAGGAACTACTGTAGTCATGGTAGCATCAGCATAGACTTCTACGTCTTTGATGTCAGCTCCGCCTCTCAGCGTGATGGAATCTCCCGGATTTACCTGTACTGTCCCAAGGAAGTCTGTAGCTGAAGATGAACCATCGGTATCCTTATAATAGCTTACCTCATATGGTTTTACACCTTCTTTACCTACTGTAACAGTAGACGTTCCTGAAGTTGATTCCAAGCCATCCGCAATGACTACGTCGGAGTCAATTCTACCGAATGTACCTGTAGCAGCCAGCGTACCTTTGGTACCTGCATTGTCAACAACCTTGACATTCTGTGCATTTACCACGGTTCCGCCCAGTGTATGGCCGTTAAGATCAAGCGTAAAAACCTCACTGCCAAAGTCAAGAGCGCCACCAACTTCACTATTGTAGTCTTTGTGCATAGTTACCGTTACGGCACCTCCATAAGTGCGCAAATAAGTCACTTTTTCCAAGGCATCTGTTGTCCATGAAGTATAAAGTGCATTGCTTGAACTATCGCTTATTTCAAAAACCGTATCGGTGCCTGCCAGTGCCGTTGTAGGCAAAAGGGAAAGCACCATAAGCATAACAAGCAGTATGCTTAAAACTCTTTTTTTCATGCTTTCTTTCCTTTCATTTAGATTTGGGATTTTTTTCGCAGGGTCCGGCCGCTTGCGGCGGATCCGTTTCAAATGTCCCCGGCACGAGAGATGTCTCCCATAGGAGACGCTTTGAAATTTTTACGAAAAGGCAGTGTGCAAAGCGATTTTTATTTGATTTTTCCTTCAAAACCTTTTGCACATCCCATTGCCAAAATGTATATTTTCCTCCTTCCTTCCTATGGGAGCAGCTTTTTGACCTACCCCCCCCCGAAGCCCTTTAGAGGTCTTGAGTATTCAAGAAGCCTCCGCCGTTTCCGCATCCAAAGCAGCCCGTAATTCTTAAAAGTGAGATATCAGTGCGGGTATCCCCCTGTTTAGAAGGGTATAAGCTATTTTGTGCGGATCCGGGCGCCCGTGCCGCCGCGAGCTTTCAAAAGCCGCGTAGGCATGTGGGCCGCTGCTTCGGAGCAGAGATGCGGTCAAGCAAGCTGTCCACATCCCATCTTCTTTATAGGTACCTACATTTTAGCAAAATTTTAAGCTTTTTTCAAGTATAAAAGACGCAAAACCGCGCCATTTTGGAAAAAGCTATATATTTGTTTCGGTACAATATTTGTTTCGGTAGATGGGGGGGGGATTTTTGGGGATGGGAATTATGCGAAGCTTTTGCCAAGCTGCGCGATCAGATAAAAAGACCAGGTATGTCACGGATTGGTTCTTTTTTTGTAAATTTTCTCAGTTCTGCCTGCTTCTGTCCGGATATAACAAAATTTTTGGTAATGCTCGAAGTCGCCATCAAAACACCTCCTTTTTTTAATATCAAGTACCCACTTGAAACTTGGGTGTATTTAAAGTATATGCAAATAACTAATAAAAAGCAGCCGAAAGGCTGCTTTTTATTTCTTTCTAAGGAACAATAGTGCCCCTACCTTAGTCATTGCATGAGAAGAAGTCTTTAAACTGATGGGGCGATAGCCTAGTTTTGTTTGATCACAGCCTGCGCAGAACGATACTCCGGTAGGACTTTTTGGACGACTGCGCCATATCCGTCAAACTGCATGGCATATGACCCAAGCGATAACTTCCCGCCGTTTATGTCGTTCACCATTAAGTTCGACGAGGCCGAAGCATACCGAAAAGCAATAGGCTGTTATCTCCGCAAAAACCAGTGGGAAGATATAACCGTCGATGTGTACCTCTAATATACATAGCCGTCTGCTTCGCCGCAGGCGGCTAAATTTATGCAAAGTAGGAAACCCATATGGCGAATTGCAAAGTGATTGCGGTGACGAACCAAAAGGGCGGCGATAAGCTGGCTCACGCTGTTGCCACGCAGCTTTTGATTTGGGAAACGGTCGTTGGTGAGCGTGATGCCGATTTCAACAAGGTCAGCACGGGCG
>CAVHIG010000062.1:0-8634 GCA_963636105.1 Anaerovoracaceae bacterium | reverse complement strand
CATCTCGCCGGTTTTGGGCTGCGACTTTGTCCACACGGATTTTGCGGAGCAAAATCCGTGCCAAAGGCTCGCAGCAGCCAAAACCCTGGCTCGAATCGCTTGCTGTCTTGCGCTGCTCGTCACAAGGGCCTGCAGCCAGCTAACACCCCCAAATCTTCCTTACAACAACAATTTGATAAAGTATGCATTTTGAAATCAGCAATGAGCTCAGCGCTCAATACCTGTCACACCTGTGCGGCAGATATCTACGATTTCAAAATCAGTGAGCATATTCATAAAAGCGTCGAGCTTTTCCGGACTACCCGTAAGCTCAAGCACCATATCGGTCTTTGTGAGACTTATGACCTTTGCCCTGTATATATCCACTATCTCCTTCACATCATGGCGAGTCTCCATATCTGCCCTCACCTTCACCATAAGGAGCTCGCGGAAATAGCTATTTGAGCGCTCCAGAATCTTGATACTTCTTACAACCTCAAGCTTCTCCGTCTGCGTCACTATCTGATGCAATATATTATGGTCTCCTTCAAAGACTATGGTGATTCGCGATATCTCGGGATCGTTTGTCGCGGATACTGTCAGGGAGTCGATATTGAAGCCGCGTCTTCCATAGAGGCTTACAACTCTTGAAAGTACATTTGGTCTGTTTTCTACGTATACACTGAGTACTTCTTTGCTCATCCTTCTCACCTCCCTATTCAAACAGCATATCTTCTAAGCCTTTTGTGCTCGGAATCATCGGAAGTACCTTATCCTCAGGAGAGATTCTGCAATCTATCCATGTCGGCCCGTCGAAGGTGAGTGCTTTTTCGAACGCGTCCTCAAATTCTTCCATCGTATCAGCACGGAAGCCATGCCCGCCGAAGCCCTCGATAACCCTGGCAAAATCAGTCTTTCTCTCAGGCGCCGTATTTGAATAACGGTGTCCGTAGAATTCCGTCTGCCACTGATATACCATTCCGAGTACGGAATTGTTGAGTATTATTGTGATTATCGGCAAATTATTTGAAACTGCCGTACAAGCTTCATTCATATTCATGTGAAATGAGCCGTCACCCGTGATGTGTATTACCCTCTTTTCAGGGCAGCCCATCTGCGCGCCTATAGCCGCGCCATAGCCGTAGCCCATGGTTCCGAGTCCTCCGCTTGTGATGAAATTTCTGGATCTTGTCTGCTTGAGATATTGCGCTGCCCACATCTGGTGCTGACCTACGTCTGTGACATATATAGTCTCCTTGTCGCTGTGATCGCTCGCATATTCGAGCACCTTTTGCGGATTGAGCATTCCATGATCCTCAAAGACTTTGAGAGGATGCTGCTTTCTCCACTCTTCTATCAAGCTCCACCAATTGCTGTGCTCCTTTTTTTCTATCTTCGGGAGCAGATTTTCAAGCACAGGCTTGCAATTTCCTACTATAGAGGCGTCTACCTTGACATTTTTATTTATCTCGCTTGAATCTATGTCGATTTGCAAAATCTTTGCATTCTTTGTAAATTTCTCCGGCCTGAGGGCTACTCTGTCGCTGAAGCGGCAGCCTATTGCCAATATCACATCTGCCTCGCAGACGCATTTATTTGCGGCAAAGGAGCCATGCATACCGAGCATCCCTATATTTTGCCTGCTTTCCTCAGGCACAATTCCGAGTCCCATAAGTGTGGATGCCACCGGAATGTCCGCCTTTGAAGCAAGCTCAAGCACTCTCTTTTCAGCCTTTGCGCTGATTATGCCGCCTCCTGCCAATATAACAGGCCTGTGCGCCTTATTTATATAATCGGCAAAGATGTCGAGCTTCTCCGCGTTGCTCTCATCTTCGTATTCAACTGTGGTAGGCAGCGGAACCATAGGCTCATAATCCACCATAGCCGCAGTGACATCCTTTGTAATATCTACAAGCACCGGTCCCTTTCTGCCGGAATTCGCGATTCTGAAAGCGTTTCGCAGCGCATCCACAAGGTCTTCCTTTTCATTTACAAAGTAATTATGCTTTGTAATCTGAAGTGTCACTCCAGTTATATAGATTTCCTGAAACGCATCGCGTCCTATGAACTTTTTACCTACATTCGCCACTATAAAAACCGTCGGTATGCTATCCATGTATGCCGTCGCTATTCCGGTTACAAGATTTGTCGCTCCCGGTCCGCTTGTAGCAAAGGCTACGCCTGTCTTTCCCGTAGCTCTCGCATATCCGTCAGCCGCATGCGCCGCTCCTTGCTCATGCGCCGTAAGCACATGCTTTATCTTGTCGCTGTATTTGTACAGCTCATCGTACAGATTGAGGGCACAACCGCCGGGATAGCCAAATACCGTATCTACCCCCTGCTCCAAAAGTACCTTCATCACCGCTTCCGAACCTGTTATTTTCATTCCTTCAAACTCTCCATTCCCTTTACATAATCAACAAATTGCCTTGCGCTCCTGCCCGAAACACCTCCGTGCCTGATTTCCCATTTTGTAGCCTCAGCGTGCAGCTCGTCCTTTGAAAGCCCGATATTCTCACGCTGCGCAAGCACAGCCACGATCTCATGATACCCCTCTCTCGATGGCTTGCCGAAGTAAATCTGTACACCGAAGCGATCAGCCAGACTGCGCTTTTCCTCCAAAGTGTCACTCTTGAAGATCTCACCGTCAAATTCCTCATCCTTGCGGTCTCCGTGAGTCTCCTTTATAAAATGTCTGCGGTTTGAGGATGCGTAGATCAGAACATTTTCCGGTCTCGGCTCAAGCCCGCCCTCAATGACCGCCTTCAAATATTTGTATTCAGTCTCAAAATCTTCAAACGAAAGATCATCCATGTAAATAATGAATCTGTAATTCCTGCCCTTTATTTTGGCGATAATATCCGGCAGAAAGTGCATCTGATGCCTGTAGACCTGTATCATCTTGAGCCCCTCGCCGCTGTACGTATTGAGAAGCGCCCTTATCGATGTGCTCTTGCCCGTACCGCTGTCACCGTAAAGCAACACATTATTTGCAGTGCTTCCCTTCAAAAAGGCCTCCGTATTCGAAATGAGCATCTCCTTTTGGATTTCGCAGCCCACAAGGTCGTCAAAGGAAACGGCGGAAACGTTCTCTATCGGCGCAAGCTCCGCGTTTCCGTTCGTTTCTCGCACCACAAAGGCCTTGTTGAGTCCGAAAAAGCCTACACCACAATTCGCGTAAAAATTTTTTATTTCATGATAAAATTCACGCTCATCTCTTGCCTCTGCCAGACGCTCTCTGAGTCTGCCTACAAGCCGTCCCTGCTGAGTAGCAGCCTTGCCAAAGCCCTCGCTACTTCCCCGGAAATTCATCACACGGTCGAGCAGCTCTGAATCTGAGCTCGCGGAAACTTCGCAGCTCGCAGCAAATGACGCGGTTTCCGCAAACGGCGCAGTTTCCGCAGCCTCCATAGCCGCCATGGCAGCCTCAAAATCAAAGAAAAACAGCCTTCGAAGAATGCCGCACTCGCGCATGATAATAGCATCGCCATGAGGCTCCTCCGCATTTTTCCGCAGCTCAGAAGCGAGCGAAAAGGCATTTTCATTTGTCGCGATGTAATGCGCCACTGCATATTGCCAAAGATTTCCATCAAAGCCGTAACGGCTCGCAAGCTCCACAAGGGCTCTCGCAAAGCCGGCAAGCTCCTTGCGAAACTCATAGGCCATCCGGTATTTCTCAGAAGTCATAGCCTCATCATTTTTTTCGGCCTTCGCGGCTTTTTCCATGGCCTGAAGGCAAGCCGCGCATTTTACAACGCTCGCCGCCGAGGAGATGCAAGCATCCTGCTTATATTCTTTAAAAATCAATAATTGCTCCAGCAAATTTTCAAGTGTTCCCTGCATTTTTCGTTATTCCATTTCTCACTTACTATTATTTCCAAATATGGCTTTCATCGCAGCAAAAGCCGCCACTCGCTAACGGCTAACTGCTCGCAACCGGCCTATTCCAGCCCCACTCTATTTGCGATAAGCAAGCCCATTTCCTGCGTACTTACAAGTCCGTCATCGCCCTTTGCGATATCAGCTGTGCGGAAGCCATCCTTGAGCACAGCTCTTACAGCGTCCTCCACAGCGTTTGCTTCCTTTGTAAGACCGAGCGTGTAGCGAAGCAGCATCGCTGCCGAGAGGATTGTGGCTATAGGATTTGCCTTGCCCTGCCCCGCTATGTCAGGCGCCGAGCCATGTACCGGCTCATACATTCCAAACGCGCCCTTTCCAAGACTTGCCGACGGGAGCATTCCGATAGAGCCTGTGATCATGCTCGCCTCATCGGATAAGATATCTCCGAAGATGTTATTTGTGAGTATGACATCAAATTGCTTAGGATTGTGCACAAGCTGCATAGCCGCGTTGTCCACGTAGAAGTTTTCGAGTGTCACGCCCGGATATTTTTCAGCTACCCTTGCGACTGTCTTTCTCCAAAGCCTTGAGCTTTCGAGGACGTTTGCCTTGTCGACGCTTGTCACCTTGCAATGTCTTTTCCTTGCCATTTCAAAGGCAATCTCAGCGATGCGCTCTATCTCCGCTTCGGAATATTCCTCCACATCATAGGCTGCCTTACCATTGGCGGCTGTGTCCTTTGTGCCGCGCTCTCCAAAGTAAATGCCGCCTGTAAGCTCCCTGACCACCAGAAGGTCGAGACCGCCCTCCACCTTTTCAGGCTTCAATGGGCAGGCATCCTTGAGCTCATCAAACATGATGGCAGGACGCAGGTTTGCGAAAAGGCCAAGCGCTTTTCTAAGCCCGAGCAATGCTTTTTCAGGTCTCTTGTCTCCAGGGAGACTATCCCACTTTGGGCCGCCTACAGCGCCGAGCATCACCGCGTCACTCGCCTTTGCGGCTCTTACAGTCTCCTCAGGGAGGCACTCCCCGCAGGCGTCTATCGCCGCGCCTCCTGCCAAAAGATAATTATATTCAAAATTATGTCCGTATTTTTCAGCTACGGCATCGAGCACCTTCACAGCCTCATCCATGACCTCAGGACCGATTCCGTCGCCCTTTATAACTGCTAATTTAAAGTTCATTTTCTTCCTCTCTATTTTAGTGAGCTCAGCAGCCCGCCTTTCTTGATGATATTGTCTATGAATTCCGGAAACGGCTCGGCCCTATATTCCTTGCCTGTCGTCACATCGCGTATGATTCCTGTCTCAGTATCTACGCTGACCTCATCGCCCGCCGCTATTTCTTCCGCGGCCTCCGGGCACTCCATAATCGCAAGTCCAATATTTATGGCATTTCTGTAAAAGATTCTCGCGAAGGTCTTTGCTATTACGCAGGAAACTCCGCATTCCTTTATGGCAGCAGGCGCATGCTCTCTTGAGGAGCCGCAGCCGAAGTTTAAGCCGCCTACCATTATGCCTCCGTTCTTTGTATTTTCGTAAAAATTCTCATCCACCGGCTCCATGCAATGCTTCGCGAGCTCCTTCATGTCCGGTGTATTCAAATATCTTGCCGGGATGATGATGTCCGTATCTATATTGTCTCCGTATTTAAAAACCTTGCCCTGCGCCTTCATTTAGAGCACCTCCTCGGGACCGCTGATCTTCCCCGTTACCGCCGAAGCCGCGGCTACAGCCGGACTTGCCAGATATACCTCTGAGAGATTATGTCCCATTCTTCCTATAAAGTTTCTGTTTGTAGTAGCTACGCATCTTTCGTGCTCGGCGAGTATTCCCATGTAACCGCCAAGGCACGGTCCGCAGGTCGGTGTGGATACCGCGCAGCCCGCGTCGATAAATATGTCGAGATAGCCGCGCCTCATGCATTCCTTGTAAATGCTCTGTGTAGCCGGAATGACTATGCATCTCACATCGCGCGCTACCTTCCTGCCCTTCAAAATCTCAGCGGCCGTAGCCAAATCCTCCATTCTGCCATTTGTGCAGGAGCCGATGACTACCTGATCTATCTTTACCTCGCCGACCTCGTCTATCGTCCTGGTATTTTCCGGCAAATGTGGAAATGCGACTGTGGACTTGAGGCTTGAAAGGTCTATTGTAATTGTGCTGTCGTATTCGGCATCGGGGTCAGGCGCGTATTCCGTATATTCTCTGTCCACTCTGCCCTTCATGTATTCTCTTGTGATGTCGTCCACCATGAAGATGCCGTTTTTCGCGCCTGCTTCAATGGCCATATTCGATATGCAAAGTCTGTCGTCCATGGAAAGCGAGCTGAGGCCTTCTCCCATAAATTCCAAGGATTTGTAAAGAGCTCCGTCCACTCCGATTTCGCCTATGAGATGAAGGATTACATCCTTTCCTGAGACGTATTTGTTCAATTTGCCCTTAAGCTCCACCTTGATTGCGGAGGGTACCTTAAACCAGGCCTTGCCCGTCGCCATGCCCGCAGCCATGTCCGTGCTGCCTACGCCTGTTGAAAATGCTCCGAGTGCTCCATATGTACAGGTATGTGAGTCTGCTCCGATGATGCATTCGCCCGCTGCCACAAGGCCCTTTTCCGGAAGAAGAGCATGCTCTATACCTACATTTCCAACATCGTAGAAATTATCTATGTCAAATTTTCTTGCAAAGCAGCGCGTCTGCTTGCATTGCTGCGCTGCTTTTATATCCTTATTCGGCGTGAAGTGATCCATTACCAGGGAAATTTTGGATTTATCGAAGACCTTGTCAAAGCCGGCCTTTTCGAATTCATTTATGGCTACCGGCGAGGTGATGTCATTTCCCAATACCATGTCGAGCCTTGCTTCAATCAGCTGTCCGGGCTTTACCTCGGGAAGTCCGGCGTGCGCTGCCAGGATTTTTTGTGTCATTGTCATGCTCATTTTATCTACCTCTTTTCACGACTTGCAAACCCGCGGTTTATTGCGGAGATGAGGGCATTTATGGAAGCGTAGATGATGTCGCTATGCTGTCCGACGCCCCAGTAAGTATTTCCATTTTTGTCTGCCATTGCTACATATGCGGCGGCTCTTGAGTTCGACTCGGATTCGAGAGCGTGCTCCTCATATGTCACGAAGTCGCAATCAATCCTATGCGGACCCTTGCGGAGAGCATTGGCGACGGCATCGAGTCGGCCGTTTCCTTTGCCAAAGAGCTCGTATCTCTCGCCGTCGATTGTAACCATGAGGTCTACCTCCATGCCATTGTCGCCGAGCTTTGAGGAATGCGGCAGTTTCTTGAAGGAAGCATCCTCGAGGCTGTATCTGTCCTCGCGGTTGATATATTCTTCTGTAAATATATCCAAAATTTTGCTTGGTTTGAGCTCTTCATGCGATACGTCCGAAACGTGCTTCATGAGATAGCCGATTTCCTCTCTCATCTTTTGCGGAATCTTGTATCCGTAGTTTGTCTCGAGGATGTATGCTACGCCGCCCTTGCCGGACTGGCTGTTTATTCTGATTACGTCAGCCTCGTATTCTCTGCTGATGTCGCGCGGGTCGATTGGAATGTATGGCACGTTCCACTTGTCAGGCTCGTTTTCATCTCTGTAGTGCATGCCCTTTGCGATGGCGTCCTGGTGAGAGCCGGAGAAGGCTGCGAATACAAGCTTTCCGCCATATGGCTGCCTCGGCGGCACCTTCATGTCTGTGAATTTTTCGTACATTTCAACGATGTGCGGCATATCCGAAAAGTCGAGCTTTGGATCTACTCCGTGCGAGTAGAGGTTCATGGCTACTGTAACTACGTCGGCATTGCCCGTGCGCTCGCCGTTTCCGAAAAGCGTACCCTCGATACGATCCGCGCCTGCCAGCATTCCGAGCTCGCAATCCGCTACGCCCGTACCTCTGTCATTGTGAGGATGCAGCGAAACTATGACATTTTCTCTGCAATTGAGGTGCTTGCTCATGTATTCTATCTGTGATGCGTATACGTGCGGCATGGACATGGATACTGTCGCCGGGAGGTTTATGATGACCTTTCTGTCCGCTCTCGGCTGCCATACGCCTATGACCGCGTTGCAAATCTCAAGCGCGTATTCCATTTCTGTACCGGTGAAGCTCTCAGGTGAGTATTCCAGCATGAATTTTGTATCCGGCATCTCATTTGCGTATTTGTCTATCAGCTTTGCGCCTGATACGGCGATTTCTGTAATCTCTGCCTTGCTCTTTCTGAAGACCTGCTCGCGCTGCGCCACGGATGTGGAGTTGTAGAGGTGTACAACTACGTTTTTTGCGCCCTGTATGGCTTCGAAGGTCTTTGCGATGATGTGCTCGCGTGACTGTGTGAGTACCTGTATGGTCACGTCGTCCGGAATGAGGTCATCATCTATGAGCTTGCGAACGAATTCGTATTCTGTCTCTGACGCGGCAGGGAAGCCGACTTCTATTTCTTTAAAACCGATTTGGCACAGTAGCTTGAAGAACTCCAGTTTTTCCTCTAGGCTCATAGGAACTATGAGGGCCTGATTCCCGTCTCTCAGGTCTACGCTGCACCAGGTAGGCGCTTTGTCCATGTGATCCTTTTTGGTCCAATCCAGTGATTCTTCCGGCGGCATAAAGTAACCGATGCTGTATTTTGTGTGGTTCTTCATGCCGACGGGTCTGCAATCCATTTCAGTCATAACTTTTTGTTCCTTTCTTTTTCTGGTATTTTTGTAAAAGTATACATTTTCAAACTAACATGACCTTGAAGCTTTGGGGCTACAGCTGTCTTTGACCTGGTGTTCCTCGCAGGAGACAGCTAAGCTCATCTCGCCGGT
>CAVHIG010000061.1:0-9336 GCA_963636105.1 Anaerovoracaceae bacterium | reverse complement strand
GTTCCCCTCGTGAAAGCGTTCTAATCAGGAGATTTGTAGCAGAGCGGGATAGACGTGCGCTAGTAACTGTTATACATGTGGATACCGTATGGGGCTCCGGTGAAGGCTTTCGCGATATAAATCAGGAATGATTAAGTCCGCAAATTAGCTAGTTTGCAAGTGCTTTCTTAGGAAGGAATTTAAGCTTTGAAGTTGCCCTGTACTTCTATTGATTTGGCCGTGCTTTTATGGTAGAATGCCCACATAAAAATAAGCAAAAGGAAATTAAAAGATGACTTATACAGATATTGCAATATTTGTCATGGAAATAATCGGAAGCATTGCCTTCGCTTCGTCCGGCGCGATGCTGGGCATCAGGAAGGAAATGGATTTGTTTGGAGTATGCGTGCTCGGCGTAACTACGGCGGTCGGCGGCGGGCTGGTGCGCGACATAATACTCGGCATCACGCCTCCAAACATGTTTCAAAACCCGGTCTATACAGTCGTAGCCCTCGTCGTCTGCCTGCTTCTTTTCTTCATTCTCTACGTGAAAAGAAAGCTTCTTGAGGACAAAATCGCGGTTTTTTATGACCGTATAATGTCGCTCTTTGACGCCATCGGCCTGGGAATTTTTACCGTTGTGGGCATAAATACCGCCATCAATGCCGGCTACGACCAGAAATTCCTACTCGTATTTGTAGGCGTCCTGACAGGAGTGGGCGGCGGCCTGCTTCGCGATATGATGGCTCAGGAGAAGCCTTACATCCTGACAAAGCACATATACGCGTGCGCTTCCATCGCCGGCGGAGTGCTTTGTATTCTTTGCGTAAACAGCGTAGGTCGCCTGCCAGCCATGCTTTCCGGCACGTGCCTAGTCATACTAATCAGAGTTCTGGCGAGTCACTATCGCTGGAGCCTGCCTAAAATTAAAGGAATTGAAGGCTCTCGCAAATTGTAAAGCCGCATCAAAACGGCTTTTGGCAAGCCATTATCGCCAGAGCCTGGCGAAAATCAGGGAGACAGATAAAACAGAAAAATAAAAAAACTGCCGCCTCGGGGCGCCTTTCGCAACATAAGAAAGGTGCCCCGAGGCGGCTTCTTACGACAATTTAAGATTTTACAGACTCGCAATCTTATCCGCAAGTGGCGACAGCCAGTCGCCTTCAAAGTCCTCAATGCGGCCATTATCACACAGAGCCGCGATCTTCGGATCCATAGGAAGCTTTGCAACCGTATCTATAGAAAAATCCTTCGCAAGCTCATCTATATGGCTTTCACCAAAAATCTGATGCTTCTCATGGCAATTTGGACATTCAAAATATGACATATTTTCCACAAGACCCAAAACAGGTATCGAAAGCATGTCGGCCATTTTTACAGCCTTTTCAACGATCATGCTTACAAGCTCTTGCGGCGATGTCACTACTACAATTCCATCTATCGGGAGAGACTGGAATACCGTAAGAGGCACATCGCCCGTACCCGGCGGCATGTCCACAAACATATAATCCACATTTTCCCAGATTACATCCGTCCAAAACTGCTTTACAGCGCCCGCAATGACAGGTCCGCGCCATACAACAGGATCCGTATCGTTTTCAAGAATCAGATTTATGGACATAACCTGCGTACCCTTTTCGCTTCTCACCGGAAACGCGCCATATTCATTTGCCATAGCCTTGCCCTTGATGCCAAATACCTTCGGAATAGATGGCCCGGTGATATCCGCATCCAAAACGGCACTCTGACATCCACGCCTCTGCATAGTCGCCGCAAGCAGTGATGTCACAAGGGATTTGCCTACGCCGCCCTTGCCGCTCACAACACCTATAACATGCTTGATGCTGGACATTTCGTGCGGTTTTTCAAGGAAACTCTGCGGTGCGCTGCGATCCGCGCAGTTTTCGCTACAGCTTCCGCAATCGTGATTACAACTCATTTTATATATTCCTCCTAAATTTTTACAATTTCAAGGCAAATGCTCCGCCGTCTTCAAGGTAAAATCTCTGCCCTTCAAATTAGTATATCTCATACTGCCGCAAAATTCAACTGCGTGTTTTGCGGCAGCATGATTTGTGAAAACTCAAGCAAGACAGCAAATTAGTACGATAACGCTTCACTCTGCGAAAGCGCGAGAGGCTCTTGCCGCGGAAACTTCGCCGTTTCCGCAAAGGGAGGAGGCTTTGAAAAAGCCGACGCTTCAGCGCGTGAAAGTGATAATCAGATAGGGCGCAAACGTTGGAAAATCCGCAAGCCACATAGCTCCCCGGGCGCTGGATATTTGAAAAAACTATGGACATATTTTCTTGTTCTGATATAATTGAATTGCTAGATAATTCAAAAAGAAATATCGGCAGGCGAGAGCAAGATAGTAGGAGTTCGGAATGACTTGCATTTAAGGAAGCTTTTAGGCTTTGCCGAAAAGCAAACGTGAGCCGGCCGCAAGCAGCCAATATATAAGAAGAAGGAGAGAAGAATATGTCAGTAGTGATAAATGGATATGATTTGACCGTAGAAGAAGTGATACGGGTATGCAGAGGATATGAAGAGGTGAAGCTGGCGCCGGAGGCCGAAAAGGCAGTCCAGAAGGCCAGAGATTATATAGAAAAAAAGCTTGAGGAGAAGGCCGTAATCTATGGACTGACCACGGGCTTCGGTAAATTTTCAAACGTAAAGATTTCTACAGAGGAGGCCGCAAAGCTTCAAAGAAATCTCATAATAAGCCACACCTGCGCTATGGGAGAGCCTTATCCTATAGAATATGTGAGAGCCGCGATGCTCCTGCGCTGCAACGCGCTTGCAAAGGGCTTTTCGGGAATCAGGCTGTGCACTTTAAAGACAATGATTGCTATGCTCAATGCGGGCGTGCATCCGCTTATTCCGCAAAAAGGATCCTTGGGTGCATCGGGCGACCTTGCGCCTCTTTCGCACATTGCGCTTTGCATGATAGGCGAGGGCGAGGCACAGTACAAGGGAGAGTGGATGAGCGCAAAGGAAGCGCTTGCAAAGGCCGGAATCGAGCCTGTAGTCCTTGCGGCAAAGGAAGGTCTTGCGCTTAATAACGGCACGCAGATGATGACGGCTGTAGGCGCAAATGTCCTTTGGGATGCTATGAGCCTTCTAAAGACCGCGGATATAGCCTGCGCAATGACAGGCGAGGCGCTCAATGCAATAAAGAAGGCCTATGATCACAAGGTGCAGGATGTAAGAGGTCACCAGGGACAAAAGGACGCGGCCGCAAATCTTCGCAAGCTCCTTGACGGCTCGGAAAACGCAAAGGAGCTGCAGGAGACAAAGGTGCAGGATCCGTATTCGCTCCGCTGCATACCGCAGATCCACGGCGCTTCCAGAGACGCGATGAAATACGTGTACGACGCCGTTTCCACAGAAATAAACGCAGTGACCGACAATCCGCTCATTTTCCCGGACGACGACGAGGTTATCTCCGGCGGAAACTTCCACGGTCAGCCGATGGCCTTGGCATTCGATTTCATGAAGATGGCGATTTCGGAGCTTGCGGACGTGTCGGAGAGAAGGACGGAGAGACTTGTAAATCCTCAGCTTTCAGAGGGGCTGCCGGCATTCCTTACAAGAAACGGCGGGCTCAATTCCGGCTTTATGATAGCGCAATACGCGGCGGCATCCATGGTTTCGGAAAACAAGGTCTACGACCATCCGGCCTGCGTGGATTCGATTCCGTCGTCGGCAAATCAGGAGGACCATGTGTCCATGGGTACGACCTCGGCGAGGACGGCGGCTATGGTGCTGGACAATGCGCAAAAGGTTCTGGGCATAGAGCTGGCGGCTGCGGCACAGGCTATTTATCTGCGTGAGGGCTGCGTAGACAAGCTCGCACCGGCTACAAAGGCGGCATATGAGCATATCCGCAAGGTGTCGGCGCCTATAGAGGACGATGTGATTATGTATTATGAGCTCAAGAAGTTTGATGAGATGGTGAAGGATCATTCGATTGTGGAGGCAGTAGAGCAGGCAGTAGGGGAGATTTACTAAGGCAGCTTAGGCTTCGCGGAGCCAAATGAATTTGCAAAAGGAGGAATATAAAAATGATTGATAATAAAACAAGAGCAGAAGCTATGACTATAAAATTGGACGCGACACTTCCGGAATATCCGGCCTTTGAAGAGGGAAAGAGAAGAGCGCCTGACAGAGGCTTTCGGCTCACAAAGGAGCAGACAAAGATAGCGCTTAGAAACGCGCTTCGCTATGTGCCGGAGGAGCTTCATGAGGTGCTTGCGCCGGAGTTTATGGAGGAGCTCAAGACCTATGGCAGAATATATGCCTACAGATACAGACCCGCGGGCAGAATCTACGGAAAGCCTGTAAACGAATACAAGGGAAAGTGCCTTGCGGGCAAGGCCTTCCAGGTTATGATAGACAATAATCTCGACTTTGAAATCGCGCTCTATCCGTATGAGCTTGTAACCTACGGCGAGACCGGCCAGCCTTGCCAAAACTGGCTGCAGTACAGACTCATAAAAAAATATCTTGAGGAGCTGACTGAAAATCAGACTCTCGTAGTGGAATCCGGACATCCGCTCGGACTCTTTCCTTCAAAGCCTGAGGCGCCGAGAGTAATCATCACAAACTCCATGATGGTCGGCATGTACGACAACCTCGACGACTGGGAAGTTGCCGAGGAGATGGGTGTCGCAAATTACGGTCAGATGACGGCGGGCGGCTGGATGTACATAGGGCCGCAGGGTATAGTGCATGGCACCTTCAATACAATCCTGAATGCGGGCAGAAAGGAATTTGGCATACCTCAGGACGGCGACCTTGCGGGCTATACCTTTGTGTCCTCGGGACTTGGCGGCATGAGCGGCGCGCAGCCAAAGGCGGCAAATATCGCAAATGCTGTAGGTGTCTTTGCGGAGGTAGACAGATCCAGAATCGAGACCAGATATAATCAGGGCTGGGTAGATGTGATTTGCGAGGACCTCGACGAGGTATTTAAGCTCGCCGACGAAAAGCGCGCAAAGAAGGAGAGCATCTCCATCGCTTATTGGGGAAACATCGTAGACCTCCTCGAGGCGGCGGTTGAGCGTAATTTCAAGATAGATCTGCTCTCAGACCAGACCTCCTGCCACAACGTATACAACGGCGGTTATTGCCCGGTAGGTCTCACCTTCAAAAAGAGGACGGAGATGCTGCATAGAGACAGAAAAATGTTCTGCGAGATGGTAGATCACTCTCTCAGAAGACACTATGAGGCCATAAAGACACTCACCGGACGCGGCACATACTTCTTCGACTACGGAAATTCCTTCATGAAGGCTATGTATGATGCCGGAATAAAAGAAATTTCAAAAAACGGTCACGATGATAAGGATGGCTTCATATGGCCTTCATATGTAGAGGATATAATGGGTCCTATACTCTTTGATTACGGCTACGGACCTTTCAGATGGGTATGCCTCTCCGGCAAGCCTGAGGATCTCGACATCACAGACCAGGCGGCTATGGATTGCATAGATCCAAACAGACGCGCGCAGGACAGGGACAACTGGGTATGGATAAGAGACGCAAAGAAAAACAAGCTTGTCGTAGGTACGCAGGCCAGAATTCTCTATCAGGACGCGGAGGGCCGCACGAGGATCGCACTCAAGTTCAATGAGCTTGTACGCGAGGGCAAAATCGGACCTGTCATGATGGGACGCGACCACCACGACGTATCGGGCACGGACTCACCTTTCCGCGAGACCGCAAATATAAAGGACGGTTCAAATGTAATGGCCGACATGGCTGTACAGTGCTTTGCCGGAAACGCCGCGAGGGGCATGTCGCTGTGTGCTCTCCACAACGGCGGAGGCGTAGGCATTGGAAAGTCGATAAATGGCGGCTTTGGACTTTTGCTTGACGGCAGTGAGAGGACAGACGAAATTATAAAATCCGCTATGATGTGGGATGTAATGGGCGGCGTGGCCAGAAGAAACTGGGCAAGAAATGAAAATGCCGTAACCACAGCTGTTGAATATAATAAGAATTACGCAGATAAGGGACATATCACTGTGCCTTATACTGTAAAGGATGAGCTCATCGATTCTACTGTAGAGAAATTTCTATAAGCCAAGCTAAGGCTTGATTTGTAGCGATAGACGTGGTAAAATCTCTGATTGGGATTGGGAATCTAAAAAATTTACAGAAATGGCGATCAAAATATAAAAAGTAAGGCCATGCGAATTTTACACTAAATAATGATGGAGGCTCAGACGAAAATGAAAAGCTTATTGATCAAAAATATCGGATTGCTGCAGACGCCGGTAGGAAGCTTCTCCCATAAGGGCGAGCAGCAGGGAGAAAATCTTAAATTACAAAATGCGGCAATTTTTATAGAAAATGGCATTATAAAAGAGGTAACTGCGGATGGTGAGCTTCCGGCCGGAGCGGCGACTGCGGGCGCAGTGATAAACGCGGAGGGCTGTCTTGTGACGCCGGGTCTTGTGGACGGACACACGCACCTTGTATTCGGCGGTTACAGACAAAACGAGATCCCTCTTAAGCTGAAGGGCGCAGGATATCTCGATATACTTGCGGCAGGCGGCGGTATACTCGACACTGTAAGACAGACAAGAGCAGCGAGCGCGGATGATCTCTACGATAAGACAGAGGGCTTCCTTGATGAAATGCTCTCGCTCGGCGTGACGACCTGCGAAGCAAAGAGCGGCTACGGACTCGATATGGAAAATGAGCTCAAGATGCTGCGAGTAGTGCAGAGGCTGAATGCCGACCATAAGATGGATATTGTCCCGACTTTCCTCGGACCGCACGCTGTGCCTGAGGAATATGGCGGAGACGCGGATGCTTTCTTAGAAGTCGTATGTGAAAAAATGCTTCCGTATGTGAAAGCGCATAAGCTTGCGGAGTTTGCTGATATATTTTGCGAGGAAGGCGTATTTGACGCGGAGCAGAGCAGGAAATACCTGGAAAAAGCAAAGGAGCTTGGCTACGGTCTCAAGATTCACGCGGACGAAATCGCTGAAATCGGAGGCTCAAAGCTTGCCGGAGAGCTCGGCGCAGTTTCCGCGGAGCACCTCATAGCTATAGGCGAGGAAGGCATGGCTTCCATGGCAGCGGGCGGCACTACGGCGATGCTTCTTCCTGCGACGTCCTTCTATCTGGGCAAGGATTACGCACCGGCAAGAAGGATGATAGAGCTTGGAATACCTGTGGCGCTGGCATCGGACTTCAATCCTGGTTCGTGTCCGTCACTCAATCTGCAGCTTGTGATGAATCTCGGCTATCTGCGTTATCGCATGACACCGGAGGAAGTGCTCACAGCTGTGACGATAAATCCGGCCTGCGCTATCGGACGCGGCGAAAAGGTAGGTACTATCGAGGTCGGAAAGCAGGCAGATCTTGTAATTTGGGATGCGCCTGATATGGAGATGCTTTGCTACAGATTCGGTTCAAACCAGGCGCTCCAGGTCGTAAAGGCAGGAGAATTGATGTAGCCTAAGCAGGGCTTGGCGGCAAGCATGATACAGATGTAGCCGAAGCAGGACTTGGTGGTAAAGATAAGGCTGATGCAGCCGAAAGGGGAAAAAATGAAATTAGTAGATTTGAAAATAAGCGAATATCTCGATGTTTTGAAGTCTGACGCACCGGCACCGGGCGGCGGCAGTGTAAGCGCGCTTGCCGGAGCGCAGGGCGTGGCTCTCATCATGATGGTGGCAAACCTGACCATCGGCAGGGAAAGGTATGCGGCACACCAGGAAATTTGCGCGGAAGTAAAGGCAAAGTGCGAGGAGCTCTATGCGGAGCTCGTCGCGGCCATCGACAATGATACGGAGGCCTACAATTTGGTATCTGCGGCATATAAGCTCCCAAAGGATACAGATGAGGATAAGGCGGCGCGCAGCAAGGCGATTGCTACGGCTACACTCACAGCTACGGAGGTCCCTTTCCACACGATGGAGCTCTGCTATGAGGGACTTTTGCTGGCAAAGGAGCTTGTAGGGCGTTCAAATCCGAATGCCGCAAGTGATATCGGAGTGGGTGCGCAGAACCTTCTTGCGGGTGTAAAGGGCGCCTGGCTGAATGTCAAGATAAATCTTCCTGGCGTGAAGGACGTTACAAAAAAGACGGAATTTTCCTTTAAAGGAGAAAAATTCCTTGCCGAGAGTCAGGTCATCGCTGACGAGATTGAAAAGGCCTTAGAGGAGCTTTTGTAGTCTGCGGAAACGGCGCAGTGTAGTGAAAACCCCGGAGCTTGCGGGCGCTCCCGCAGTTTCCGCGAAAAAGATACAAGGAGATGTAAGAAAATGGCAAAAATAATCGAATCGATTCCGAATATTTCGGAGGGGAGAAATAGCGAGATCATAGAGGCTTGCGTGGACCAGATCAGGAATACGCCGGGCTGCACGCTTTTGAATTATTCCTCCGATCCGAACCACAACAGGACGGTCATCACTTATATGGGTAGTCCTGAGGGCTGCGAGGAGGCCAGTGTAAAGCTTGCGAAGAAGGCTGTGGAGCTCATCGACCTGACAAAGCATACGGGCGAGCATCCGAGAATGGGCTGCGTGGACGTGATGCCGTTTGTGCCGATTAAGGAGACTACGATGGAGGAGTGCGTGGAGCTTTCAAAGAGGGTAGGCGCGCGCATTGCTGAGGAGGCGGATCTTCCGGTATTTCTCTATGAGAAGTCGGCGACTGCTGCGCACAGGCAGAATTTGGCTGCGATCAGAAAGGGGCAGTTTGAGGGAATGGCCGAGAAGGTGCAGGACCCGCAGTGGATTCCGGACTTTGGAGGACAGAGGATTCATCCGACTGGCGGCGTTGTGGCAGTAGGCGGCAGACCTCCGCTCATCGCTTTCAATATAAATCTTTCGACGAGTGATCTTGCGATTGCTTCAAAGATTGCGAAGATTATACGTCAGTCAAGCGGCGGTCTGTCCTGTGTAAAGGCGCTGGGTGTGATGCTTGAGGATAGGAATATCGCGCAGGTATCTATAAATATGACTGACTTTACGGTGACGCCGCTTTATAGGGTGACTGAGCTTGTAAAGGCTGAGGCGGCGCGCTATGGTGTGTCTGTGATAGGTACGGAGGTCATAGGACTTTGCCCTATGCAGGCGCTTGTGGATACTGCTGAGTATTATTTGAAGATAGAGGACTTTGATTCTGCAGTGCAGGTTATTGAAAATCATTTGCTGTAGGAGCTGTTGGCTCTTCGATATTAAGTATGTTGAAAAAGGTAGGCTAAAAGATGTGGATTTTGCGTCTTGGCCTACTTTTTTTATTCTATACTTTTTCGAATTTACACGACATCGAAGCTTTGGGGCTAAAGCTGTCTTTGGCCTGGTGCTCCTCGCAGGAGACAGCTAAGCTCGCCTC
>CAVHIG010000060.1:2210-9886 GCA_963636105.1 Anaerovoracaceae bacterium | reverse complement strand
AATACTTCCACGGCCTTGCAAAGGAAGACTTCATAAAACTGCTTTTGCAGACGGAATAGCGAAAAGCGCTGGAGCCCGCCATTAGCTCCGGCGCTTTTCGCTTGATTACATCTATGAAGATAAATTAGGTTGTAAGCTGTAGACTAAGCCTCTATTTATTTGGCATATGTATCGCGCGCTTCTCGGACGCAAGCGCCGCCTCGCGCACTGCCTCAGTTACCGTAGGATGAGCATGAATAGTCGCAATCACATCCTCTACAGTAGCCTCCATGCCTATAGCCAGAGCGCACTCGCCAATCAAATCCGTCGCTCTCGGTCCTAAGATATGTACGCCCAGTACCTCTTTGTACTCCTTACCGATTATAAACTTGATATTTCCGGTACCACCGTTCATAATCAATGACTTTCCGTTTGCAGCAAGTGGGAATTTTCCTACCTGATACTCAATACCCTGCTCCTTTGCCTGCTCCTCAGTAAGTCCTACGCCTGCAAACTCAGGATCCGTATATACGCAGGAAGGATTTGTCGCGCCGCTGTATACTGCATCCTCACCGAGTGCGTTCTCAGCCGCCACCTCGCCCTGTGCAGAGGCTACATGCGCAAGCATTACCTTGCCTAGGCAGTCGCCTATAGCATATACACCTGGCACACTAGTCTCCATCCTGTCATTTACAGTGATGCGGCCTCTGTCATTTGCGATGCCTACAGCGTCCAGATTCAAAGCCGCCGTATCAGTCCTTCTGCCGACTGCCACAAGCACCTTCTCAGCCTCGAAGGACTCTGTCTTACCCGCAAGCTCTACATTGACCTTTGCACCGACCGGCGCAGTTTCCACTGACATAACCTTCGCGTCAGTCATAATCCGGACGCCCTTTGCTTCCATCAGCTTGCGAAGCTGTGCAGTGAGCTCGCCGTCCATCATAGGAAGGAGCTTTGGAGCAGCTTCTACAACTGTCACTTCTGTACCAAATTTAGAATAAGCTGTCGCAAGCTCGATGCCGATTACACCGCCGCCTATTACGAGCAGGCTCTTTGGAAGCTTTTCAAACGAAAGCGCGCCTGTCGAATCCACGCAATTCGGATTTTCCTTTACACCCGGAATCGGTGGTACGGCAGGGATTGAGCCCGCCGCGATTATGATTCTGTCAAAGCTCATATCTTCCTTTGAGCCATCCTTCTTCGTAACCGTAAGCGTATCCTTTGACGCAAATGCCGCCGTTCCCTCTACTACCTTTATCTTGTTTGCCTTCATCAGGCCGCTGATTCCGCCCACAAGCTGAGCCGTAATCGCATTCTTCTTTGCCTGTACCTTATCCCAGTCTACGTTCTTGACCTCTGCATCTATGCCGTAGGCCGCCATCTCCTTGACCTCGGAAATCGCCTCTGCCGCGTGCAAAATCGCCTTTGTAGGGATACAGCCGACATTCAGACATGTACCGCCGAGCTTGTTCTTTTCTATAAGCGTAACCTTGCCGCCAAGCTGCGCCGCTCTGATAGCTGCCACATATCCTCCCGGACCGCCGCCTATAACAGCGACACTCGTCTCGCCCGCAGGCTTCTTCGAAGTTTCCGCTGCGGAAACTGCCTGAGAAGCCGCAGGTGCCGCGCAAGCTGCCGGAGCCTGGGCAGCTGCAGACGCGGGGGCATTTGTGTCTGCAAGCTGTTCTCCCGGTGCTCCTATATATCCTAAAATACCCTTTACAGGTACGTCCTCGCCTTCTTCTGCTACGATTTTAAGAAGTGTGCCCTCTGCTTCCGCAGCGATTTCGCTTGTAAGCTTATCCGTTGTGATTTCAAGCAGAATATCTCCTACCTTTACGGCATCTCCCTCTTGCTTCAACCATCTTTCGACTGTACCTTCTTCCATCGTCAGCCCAAGCTGAGGCATCTTTACTTCTACTGCCATTGTGTATCCCTCCCGTTTTTTAAAGCAAAATCTTCATCGGATGCTCAAGCAAATCCTTTATAACCAGCTCAAATTTCGCCGCTGTCGCTCCATCTATCAATCTGTGATCGAAGGTGAAGGATATACGCATAAACTGTCTCTTCGAAATCTTGCCTTCATCGTCCATCACAAGCTCGTCTTGTACTGCACATACGCCGAGTATTCCGGAATCCGGCTGATTGATGATCGGATCGAATGTCTCTACACCAAACATTCCGAGGTTTGAAATTGAGAAGGTCGAGCCCTTGTATTCGTCCATGGTGAGCTTGTTTTCTCTCGCGCGGGAGGCCAGATCCTTTGATGCGGCTGAGATTTCGCCCAGGCTCATCTTGTCCGCGTCCTTTATAACCGGTACGATAAGACCCTCGTCGAGCGCTACCGCCATACCGATATTTACATGTGCGCGCTTTATGATCCTGTCGCCGTCAAAGCTTGTGAGTATGTGTCTGTTTTCCTTGAGTGCCTTTGCCGTAGCCTTGAGTACGTAGTCATTCAAGGAATACTTCACATCCAGCTCTGCATTTATCTTCTTTCTGAAGGTCATAAGCTCAGTAACGTCAATCTTTACATTTTGTGTAACTACTGGGATTTCCTGAGCGGACTTTGTCATTCTCTCGGCTACTACCTTTCTCATGCCTGTGAGCTTTTCTACGGTATCGCCTTCCATGAGCTCAAGACCTGCAGAAGCTGCCTTCTGTGCCGGCTTCTCTGCCGGAGCCGCACAAGTTGACGGGGCTGCTGCCTTTGCTTCTTTTACTGCCTCTGCCGCAGCGAGTATGTCCTTCTGTACTATTCTGCCGAGCGGGCCTGAGCCTGCCAGCGTGCTGTAATCTACGCCGAGCTTTGCCGCGGTCTTCCTTGCAAGCGGTGAGATTTTGATTCTGCCACCTGCCTTTGTTGTCGTCGCGGAAACTGCCAAGGCAGCCGCAGAAACCTCGCTCTGCGCAGCAGCCGGAGCAGCCGCAGGAGCCTGCGCCGTTTCCGCAGAAGAAGCTGCAGTCTGTGCGGGGGCATCACCTACTGCTTCTCCTGCCTCACCTATATATCCCAAAAGTCCCTTTACCGGAACGTCCTCGCCCTCATGAGCTACAATTTTAAGAAGCACTCCATCGTATTCGCTTTGAACCTCACTGGTCAATTTGTCCGTTGTAATTTCAAGCAATACATCGCCCACCTTTACGGTGTCGCCCTCATGCTTTACCCAATTTTCGACTGTACCTTCTTCCATCGTCAGTCCGAGCTGAGGCATTTTTACTTCAAAAGCCATGGTATTCCCTCCTTACTTATTCAGAACTTTTTTTACCGCTACTACAATATTTGCAGGATGAGGGAAGTTTTCATCCTCAAGAGTAGGGCTAAACGGTGAAACGATGTTCAGTCCGCAGACACGCTCTACAGGGGCATCCAGCTCATCAAAAAGCTCTTCCGAAATCTGTGCGGATATCTCTGCCGCGTAGCTGCCGCGCTTTACTTCTTCTGATACTATTACTACATTGTGTGTCTTGGATACGGATTTTACGATCGCGTCCCAATCAAGCGGTACCAGTGTACGCAGGTCGAGGACCTCGGCATTGATACCTTCCTTTGCAAGCTCTTCTGCTGCGTCCAGCGCAAAGTACACCTCACGGCTCCATGTGATGATTGTAGCGTCAGTGCCTTCTCTCTTTACTGCGGCTACACCAAGAGGAATTGTGTATTCGCCTTCAGGAATCATTTCCTTCTTTGCATAGAGGAGCTTATGCTCCATAAACATTACAGGATCATCGTCGCGGATGGCTGACTTCAAAAGACCCTTTGCTTCCTCTGCAGATGACGGTGCTACTACTTTAAGCCCCGGAGTGTGGCAGAAAAGATTTTCGAGGCACTGTGAGTGCTGACCGGCATTTCTTCTGCCTGCGCCCATAGGGAGTCTGAGCACCATAGGTACCTTTGCCTGTCCTCCTGTCATGTAGCGCATCTTTGCAGCCTGATTCAGGATAGGATCTGCAGCCACTGTGATAAAGTCATCATACATGAGCTCTACTACCGGGCGAAGTCCTCTCATGGCTGCGCCTACCGCGATTCCGCAAAAGCCGGATTCGGAAATAGGTGTATCAAATACTCTTCTTTCTCCAAACTCCTCCTGAAAACCTACTGTGATACCGAAGACATTTCCCATCTTTCCCATGTCCTCGCCCATGATGATCACATTTTCATCTCTTGCCATTTCTTCATGAAGAGCCTCGCCGATAGCCTTGCTTATACTTATTTTCTTACTCATCTTACAACGCTCCTTTCGTTATCCGAGCTATATACATCTGTAGTCGCTTCGCTTGGATCCGGATATTCGGATTCGTTTGCAAACTTATATGCTGCCTCGAGCTCTTCCTTTACTTTGTTTTCAAGTTTTGTAAGTTCTTCCTCTATAGCAATGCCCTCCTCAAGAAGTCTCTTTCTCATATTTGGGATAGCGTCCTTCTCATGCGCCTCTTCCAGATAGGAAGCCGGACGGTAGTTTGCGGGATCGCCGCAATAGTGTCCCTGATGACGGAAGGTCATGCACTCTACGATTGAAGGGCCGTTTCCTTCTCTTGCATAGTCTACAGCTTCCTTTACTGCTTCGTATACAGTGACAGGATCATTTCCGTCTACTGTCTTTCCTGGGATATTGTAGCCCTGAGCGCGTACTGCTATTGTGTCTGTATTTGTTACTGTGTGGATATTTACCGATACGCCGTAATTATTATTTTCGCAGAGGAATACTACAGGGAGCTTCCATGCGGCTGCCATATTTATACTCTCATGGAATGTGCCCTGATTGGATGCACTGTCACCAAAGAAGCAAAGTGTCACATGCTTGTCTCCGTAAAACTTCGATGCAAGTGCGGAGCCTGCAGCGATTGGAATGCCGGCACCTACGATACCATTTGCCCCTAGGCTGTGGAGCCCTGCGACATCAGCGATGTGCATTGAGCCGCCCTTGCCTTGGCAGTATCCTGTCTTCTTTCCGAAGAGTTCTGCGAGCATTTTATCGAGGTCGCCGCCCTTTGCAATGCAGTGGCCATGTCCTCTGTGAGTGGATGTCATATAGTCATCAGGCTCAAGTGCGTAGCATGCGCCTGTAGGTACTGCCTCCTGTCCTATGCACAGGTGAATATTTCCCGCAAGCATACCCTTTGTGAAGCAATCCGCCGCTCTTGTCTCAAATGCTCTTATACGAAGCATTGTCTTGTACATATCCATAAGCATTTCCTTTGGATAATTCTTGTATTCCTTAACATTCTTCTTAGAAGTCAATGTGATTCCCACCTTTCTGATTCTTTAATTCACCTAATTCTGTCTCGGAGCAAATAGTGGTACTTCGAGCTCCTCATCAAATTTCCTGCCCATCACCAGGCCGCTGAGCTCTGCGATGACAAAGTCTGTCGTAAGCAGAACCTTTGTACCCTCGATCAGATGTCCGCCATGCCCGCCGCCGTGCTGGTCGCTCATGCTCATGTGGATATGGAGCAGAATGTTGCCCTCATCGTCGTGGCAGATCATGCCGGCCGCAGATGTAAGCTCTATCGGACCATATAATCTGGTAGGCTCACCGTAACCGTAGCCCGCCTTTGTGTCCAGCGGAACCGGATTGCAAAAGACCGCACCGTCCAGGCTTCCGATTCCCGAGAGGAGCACGCCGTCCTTGATGTTCTCAGCCTTACAAACCTCCTCGATACCCTTCAGCACGTCCATGCCGGGCTTAAGTCGAAACGCAATCACTCTTTTTATGCCTCCCTCGGCACGCTCGATGGATTGAATCATTTGGATCTCCTCCTTACCGGCTCTTTCAGGTCAGCCGGTTTTCCGTTCTTTTTAGTTTTGTGCATTTTTTAAATTTTGTATTCAAATATTCTTGTTTGTATTCAAATAATATCACTCTGCTTTTTAGATGTCAATACTTACCAGCAATCTTTTTGCTTTTTATATTTCAATCCGCTTGCATATGTGCGGATTATCGATTTTTAAATACAAAGTCGCTTTTTTGTATGCAAATATCTTTCTAAAATTAGCCGCCCCTCGCCGGGACAAGCTAATGCGCTTATCCACGCAGTTTCCGCAGCAACGGATCCTGGAAAATTAGACCTCGAAAACTTCCCTTTCGAATGCTCTAACTGGCGTGAGGCAGCCTCTTGTATTAAATTTTATCTCTGAAAACTCCTTGTTTAGCTAAGAAGCCCCGGTAAGAATGTCGTCACGGCCGGTATGTAGGTCACAAGTAAGAGAACCAGGATGCCGATCAATATCATAGGTAATACTGATTTTAAGGTCTGTACAAAGCTTGCTTCCGCTGTCTGGTTTGTCATCAAGAGACAAATACCTACAGGCGGTGTTACAAGGCCTATGCAAAGGTTGAAGCTCATTATGATACCGAATTGCAAAAGGTTGATGTCAAATGCTGTCATAAGAGGCAAAAGTATAGGTGTCATCATTATGATAGCCGCATTTGCTTCCATCAGCATACCGATGATAAGGAAGAGTATGTTGAGGAGCAAAAGTATTACAAATGTGCTGTCCGTAAGTGAGCTGAATGTATCCAGTACAGCCTGCGGAAGGCCTGATGTCGTGATTACATATCCTGATGATTTGGATACACCTACGAGCATGAGGATTGTAGCTGTTTGAAGAGCTCCGTCGATGAGTACTCCCGGAATCTCCTTTATGCTCATATCCTTGTATACAAGCAGGCTGATCAGGAAGGCATATACTACGGCAACTGCCGCGGATTCAGTCGGGGTGAAGATTCCTCCGAAGATGCCGCCCAGGATTATAACCGGCATGAGCAGCGCCCAGATGCTGTCCTTGAAGGTATGTCCTATCTCTCTTGCTGTCTGCCTCTTATAGGAAGGCAGGTCATGCTTTTTACCGTAAAACAGTGCGTATATGATGAGTCCGCCCGCCATGAGTATTCCCGGGATTACAGAGCCTATGAAGAGCTCCGATACTGAAAGGTTCGTGATACTCGCATATACGATAAGTGTGATTGAAGGCGGGATGATAGGTCCGAGGATAGACGCCATACCTGAAATCGCCGCTGCGAAATGATCAGGATAGCCCTCCTTCTTCATTGCGGGGATCGTCGTACCGCCGATAGCCGACGCCGTTGCCACACCGGAACCCGAAATAGCTCCGAAGAGAGCCGAGGCCAGTACGGTAACTACTGCGAGCGAGCCCTTTACCCAGCCAATCAAGGCATTTGATACGTCCAGGAGCTTTTGTGTGATACTGCGCGACATGATATTTCCTGCCAGCATGAAAAAAGGAATCGCGAGCAGCGAGCTGGAATTCATACCTGCGAAAAGCTTTTGAGGTAGCACGATAAACGGCATGTCGGCCATGTTGAGTGCTACCAGCGTACCTATGCCGAGCGCAAGGTAGATTGGAATGCCTAGTATGGACAGTACAAATAATGCTACTATTACAATTATTCCGGCACTCATTTATTTCGCCTCCCCTCTATTATGCTGTCCGATAATTTCTATTTGCTTGAAGATTACTTCTACGGAAGTCAGTATCATCAGAACTGCACCGATTGGCATACAAGCATATGCTACAGACATTGATATCCCCAGTCCTGCCGAGATATTATTTTCCGCGGCCTCACAAAGCGTGAGAGAATAGAAGAAGAGAAATACCAGGAATACTACGCCCGCCAGCGTGGATATCAATGTGAATATAGCTTTCATCTTCGGCTTCAAAATGCTTATGAGGG
>CAVHIG010000060.1:0-2200 GCA_963636105.1 Anaerovoracaceae bacterium | reverse complement strand
ACCTGAAGGTGTGAGTTTCTTCTTGTGGCGATGGCCGCTCCAAACATTACGTCATAGATAAACAAATATCTTGCAAGCTCCTCGCTCCATGAGTTTGATGCGGAGAAGCAGTATCTTAAAATAACCTGATAGGTAATGATGATTACCATAATCGCAACTGTCACAGCCAAAAATACTTTTTCGACCTTTTCAATTCCGTCAAGGAATTTGCTGTACATTTTCATTCATTCCACCTCGATTTCATTGATTTCTACTGCGTTATTCCTCTTCTGCACCGACCGCGCGGATCTTTTCTGCCCAGTCAGCAAGGTAAGGGAATTTTTCGTTTGTGAAGTCACTGAAATATTCAATGAATTCTTCCGTGTCAACTTCGATTACGTGGCAACCACTATCTATGAGCTCCTGCTCCGCGGCCTGCTCCTTTTCGAGTTGAGCCTGGCTGACTAACTCACTTGCGTAGTTTGCTGCCTCCTCTACAGCCTCCTGGATGTCCTCCGGCAGAGCCTCATAGTATTCTCTGTCCATTATGATGACATTGCAGCTGTATACGTGATTTGTCTTTATCCAATACTTACATACCTCATCGAAGGCGTAATTCATCGAGTCGGTCATAGGATTTTCCTGACCATCTACCGTCTTCTGCTGAAGTGCGGTATATGTCTCTGTCATGGCTATAGGAGTAGGGGCTGCCTTCAGCCACTTCCATGTCTCAAGGTACATCTCAAGATTCGGAGCGCGGAGCTTGAAGCCCTTAAAATCCTCTACCGTGCTCATTTCCTTTGTTGCGGTTACTATACGAGGTCCTCTGTATGTAGCCCCCAGGAGCTTAAACCCTGTATTTTCTCCTACGGTCTCCTTTATCTCAGTGCCGATGTCGCTGTTCCATACCTGCATAAAGTGGTCGTAATCGCGGAACAGGTAAGGAGTCGCGTCTACATTTGCCATCTTATCGAATGTAGCCAGCGTGCCGACCGATTCGCACATTATATTTGCTACACCAAATTTCATTCCTTCCAAAATCTCCGAAGTTGTTCCGAGACTTCCGCCACCGTATATAACAACCTCTACTCTACCGTCAGTAAGCTCTGCTATCTTTTCCGCAAAGGCTGCGCCTGTGTCATACGCATTGTCACCCTGCGTGGAATTCAAAGCCATTTTCCAGGTATATGTGCCGTCATCATTTATTCCAAGACCGTTGTTACAGCCTGTGAGGCAAAGTGAGGTGGCTATCATAGCTACCGCCATTGCAATCGCTAAAAACTTCCTTTTCACAAGATCCCTCCTTATCAAGTGGTGTTCTTTGTTGCATCGTCTTATATTAGCTGTCCATTGTAACTCCGCCGTCGCAATCGCTTATTTCGCCTGTCGCAAAGCTTGCCAGATCGGATGCGTAGAACAACACCATGTTTGCGATTTCCTGTGGCTGTGCTCCCCTGCCCATTGGGATGGTCGCTATAATCTGATTTCTCTTTTCGTCGGTCATCTTCGCCGTCATAGGCGTCATGGTGAGGCTCGGGCATACGCCGTTGCACGCTATGCCGTAAGGGGCTCCTTCGCGAGCAACTGCCTTTGTAAGTCCGATAACTCCAGCCTTCGAAGCAGCGTAGGCACTCGTTCCGAGGAGTCCGCCGCCTCTCTTTGCGGCAACCGATGCCACATTTACTATTCTACCATATCCCATTGCCTTCATGGAAGGATAAAGTGCGCTGATAGCTGTATATGCACCTGTTAAATTAATAGCGATAACCTTGTCCCATTCAGCCTGGCTTACTTCCTCAAACGGCAGCGTGCTTACAATACCTGCGTTATTTATAAGCACGTCTATCTGCTTGAAATCCTCAAGTATCTGCGCAAAGACTTCTCTAATCTCAGCGCTGTCCGCAAGATTTACCTTGTATGCCGATGTCTTATCCTCTCCGAGCTCCTTGCGTACTGCTTCAGCCGCGTCCAGATTGATATCCACTATGATTGCGTGACCGCCGCCTTCTACGACTCCCGTTGTAATCGCCTTTCCTATGCCACTGGCTCCTCCAGTTACAATGACATTTTTACCTGTAAAATCCATTTTACATTCTCCTCTCCTTGCATACTTTTTTCTACTCGCGGAAACTGCGGCGTCCCGGGATTTCCGTTTGTCTTTCTTACCTGCGGAAACTGCGGCGTCCCGCGTTTTCCACTATTTTCTCTGCGTTTTCTCGCT
>CAVHIG010000059.1:0-10072 GCA_963636105.1 Anaerovoracaceae bacterium | reverse complement strand
GTAATCCAGCGGATATCGTTATGCTCCAGCTTCTGCGGAACACCTTCGGCAATTGCGGCATTGAAAAGTGTGAGTGTTATCGTGATGTCGGGGTATTCGTGGACAACCTCCATGAACACCGAGCCAACATCAAGCGTTACGGCAAGCTCCTCATGGCATTCGCGGATGAGCGCCTGTACTTTGGTTTCGCCCGGCTCGACCTTTCCTCCGACGAATTCCCACAGAAGGCCTCTGGCTTTGTGCACGGGGCGCTGGCAGATCATGAATTTATCCTTGTCCCATATCAGGGCGGCAACTACATTTGTCATGGTACTTTCTCCTTATTTGTAAGCCCGAAATCGTATTGCAGATATTCCCTTCATCGTATAGCCCGGGTTTTTCAGAAGCTTAAGCTGTACCTGATCCATGCGGTAGCTCTGCCAGAGCTTGAGCCTGTCTCCACGCCGTAGGAAGCCAAAATGTGATTTTTCTTTCTGTCGCGCTTGCGGAGGACGGGAGGCCAGGATTCCATTGAACAACACGAAGCGGGATTTCTGTTGATTTCAGAAAAAATCCAAAATATCAAATCAGCCCGCAGAATCGCTTCCGCAGGGCTGAATTTGAATCGTACATTTATTTTTAATACAGCTTTGCACCTGCCGGGATATGCGGATCCACCATCAAAAGATGCAGCTTCTCCTCGCCCTCTTCCTCATGAATCGCGGAGAGCAGCATACCGCAGGAGTCGATGCCCATCATTGGACGCGGCGGCAGATTTGTAATAGCGATAAGGGTCTTGCCCACAAGCTCTTCCGGCTCGTAGAAAGCATGTATACCGCTCAGGATAATTCTATCTGTGCCCGTACCGTCGTCCAGCACAAACTTCAAAAGCTTCTTTGACTTTGGCACAGCCTCGCACTCCTTTACCTTCACGGCACGGAAATCCGACTTGCTGAAAGTCTCAAAGTCCACATATTCCTCAAAGAGCGGCTCAATCTTCACCTTCGAAAAATCTATCTCCTCCGAAGTTTCCGCAGCGGAAACTGCCGAGCCCGCCTTGCCCGCCTTCTTGTCCGCTTCCGTCGGCTTCATCGTAGGAAAGAGGATTATATCCCTGATGGAAGGCGCGTCTGTCACGAGCATAATGACTCTGTCGATGCCTATTCCGAGTCCGCCAGTAGGAGGCATACCCACTTCAAGAGCGTTTACGAAGTCCATATCCATTGGATGCGCTTCATCGTCCTCGCCGCTATCCAGCTGAGCCTGCTGTACGCTAAATCTCTCAAACTGGTCGATAGGGTCGTTGAGCTCGGAGAAGGCGTTTGCAATCTCCCAGCCATTTACATAGGCCTCAAATCTTCTTGTAATTCTCGGATCCTTCGGGTCGCGCTTCGCAAGCGGCGAAATCTCTACCGGATGACCGATTACAAAGACCGGTCCGTCGAGATAGCCCGGCGCGTCCTCGCAATAATCCTCAAACATCTCAGCGATGATCTTGCCTCTTGTCCAGCCATTTACATCCTCTGCATCCATTCCATACGCGATGGCAGCGGCTCTGGCCTCTTCATCTGTATTCAAAACGGAGAAGTCTACTCCCGTAATCTCCTTTACGGCGTCTGCCATATTGAGTCTCTTCCACGGCGGAGTCAGGTCAAATTCCTTGCCTTGGTAAGTAATCTTCATGCTGCCTGTCGCCTTGAGCGCGGCATTTGAAACTACTCTCTCCGTAACCTCCATTACAAATTCCATATTTGTATATGCGGCATAGCACTCCATGGACGTAAATTCAGGATTGTGGTTTCTGTCCATACCCTCATTTCTGAACATCTTGCCCATCTCATATACTCTGTCCAGTCCGCCTACGATAAGTCTCTTCAGGAAGAGCTCATTTGAAATACGCATCTTCATGTCGAGGTCGAGCGTATTGTGATGAGTATTGAACGGTCTTGCGTTTGCGCCGCCTGCAATAGTTGTGAGTATAGGCGTATCTACCTCAAGATAGCCAAAGTCCTCTTCAAGAGTCCTCTTTATTTCGTGAATGACAGCCGATCTCTTGTAGAACATATCCTTTACTTCCGGATTTATGATGAGATCCACATATCTCTGACGATATCTCTGGTCGATATCCTTGAGTCCGTGGAACTTATTCGGAAGCACCTGAAGCGACTTTGAGAGAAGCACAATCTTTGTCACCTTCACTGAAATCTCGCCATGTCTTGTCTTGAAGATCTCACCCTCTACACCTACGATGTCGCCTATGTCATAGGTCTTGAAAATATCATATTCCTCAGGAGTGATGGCATCCTGCCTTACATAACCCTGAATTCTGCCCTGCTTATCCTGAATATCTATAAACGAAGCCTTGCCCATGTGCCTGTTTGCCATGATTCTGCCCGCCATAGAGACCTGCTTGCCCTCCATAGCCTCGAAATTATTCTTGATATCCTGGCTGTAGTCCGTCACATTCCAGGTCTCGATGAGGAACGGATTTCGGCCCATTTCCTGCAAGGTCTTGAGCTTTTCACGTCTTATCCTTCTCTGCTCGGAAATCTTTTCTTCCGACAATTCCTCTTCAACTTCCGGGTTTTGGTTTACATTTATATTCTCTGCCATTTTATTTCATCCTTTCTGCTTTCGCCGCATCATACGCACTGCGCTACGGCCTGCTTTCGCCGCGTCATACGCACTGCGCCGCGGTCTACTCTATGCTCAGGATTTCGTAATGTATAATTCCGTCCGGTACAAAAACCTCCACAGTATCACCAAGCTTCTGTCCGAGAAGCGCAGCGCCTACCTTCGATTCATTGGAAATCCTTCCCTCAAACGGATCAGCCTCCGTAGAGCCTACGATTACGAATTCCATCTCTTCATCATCTTCTACATTTCTTACTTTTATCTTATGTCCGACGTTTACCTGATCCTGCGAAATCTGGCTCTCATCTATGATCTTTGCCTTTCGCATGATATTTTCAAGCTTGAGAACTCTCTCTTCGAGGTCTGCCTGCTCATCCTTCGCCGCGTCGTACTCAGCATTTTCCGAAATATCGCCATAGGAGATAGCCTCTTTTATTCTCTCAGCTACCTCCGCCCGTTTGACGCCTACCAGATAGTCATGTTCTTCTACTACTTTGTCATACCCTTCCTGGGTCAATAAAATTTCTTCTGACATGAATTTCCTTCTCTCCTTTCGAGTTTTCGCTCGTATCGCATTATTATATTCTAAAGCCGCGCATTTGTCAACTTTTGCGGCCTATTTACGTCTTTTCCCCCGGAGTTTCTTCCTTTTTCCTGGGGTTTCTCCTTTTTCCTGGAGTTTTTCGCTTTTTGCGGAAACTGCGTGAGTCTCCCGCGAAGCCTCATTTCTACGCAAGAGCCCGGATTGCCGCGGAAACGGCGCCGTTTCCGCATCCCCGCCTATATCGGCACGATGCTCACGTCTCCGGAGTTTGTGACATAGACGACAGTCGCATACTTTACATCAAATTCCATTATATCGCCGACCTTGTAATCCTTCTCCGCGTCCTCAATGTCCACTATAGTATGGTCTGAGGATGCGCCGAGTATCTCTACGCCCTTCTCGCGCGGCAAAAGCTCCGCCGGATCGCCATAATCGACCTTTCCCAAGGCCAAAAGCGCCCTCTTTCTTATGCCTCTGTCGGTATAGGCAGGCGTGTGCCCAAAGGCATCCACCGCTATTTTCCCGACCGGATAGCTCGGCTTGTCCTTCACCTCTATGACCTCGGCCTTGAGGCGGAAAGTATCCTGATGCATTTCCGTAAGCTCGTATCCGTAGATTTCCTTGAGGTCGTAGGCGAGCAGAATCGCCTCTCCTATGCGCAGCATATTTATGCGCTTTGGCATATCGCCGTCCAATACTCTCATAAAGCTCGACGTCGCGCCGCCTGAGATATAGTCAAGCTCCCTGCCTATGCGCGCCTCGATGCGCTCCGCAATATCCACAAGCTCCGAAAGCTTTTCCTTTGTAGGCGCGATGGAGCCGTAGCAGCCGAGATTTACACCCACGCCCGCAAGATCTATGTGCGGCAGGCTGTTTTCGATTTCGCAGGCCGCCGCGATCATTTCGTCCTTGTCCCAAAAGCCTTCACGAAGATCTCCGAGATCCGCCATGAGTATCACCCGGTGGCACTTATCCTGTCTGCCTGCTTCCGCATTTAGGGCGCGGATTACGCTCATCTCACTTTGCAGGCTCATATCGGCTATGCGCACCACGTCCGGGACCTCCGAAAGCATCGCGCCCCTGATAAGCATGAGAGGCCTGTCTATATCGAGCTCGCTTTCTCCCAGTGCCTCAAGCTGCTCAAGGCGTGAGGAGGCTATCCACTTGCAGCCGCCCTCGGCAAATTGCTTTGCGACAGCAGGTATCGCCGTGCAGCCCTTGACTACGCCCGCGACCTCGATGCCGCAATCCTCGCAATGGCTCACCACGTATTGGGCATTGCTTTTGATTTTCGCAAGGTCAATCTCGACTCTCGGATATCTGTCCATATTCTCGCTCCTTTGCCATTTTTCCAGTGGCTCCGATGCCCGCCGCCGACAAAGCCGCTCTATATTGCAGCTGCCCGGCAAAGCATCTCGCTAACCTCTGTTTGATTCCACAAAGCGCTTTATCTTCTTTGAGGAGTTCTTCTCAAAGCCCTCCGTACGCACTACTATCTTCTTTATGCGCTTGAAGAACGGTACACCCTCGTTTATCTTGTCTACTTCCGTCCAAAGAAGCTCCTCAGCCTCCTTGAGTGACTCAGGCGCGCTATGATCCAGCGTCTTACCCAGCGCCGCTTCTATCTCTTCCCAGTTTGGCACGATGGAAGCCACTATCAATGTGTCGCTGCCGTCGCTCGTGTCGGTGCCCCAAACCATGGATTCCTCCACATAAGACACATTGCTGAGGTAGTACTCAAGCTCCTCCGGGAAGACGTTTTTGCCATTTTTGGTAATGATTACATTCTTTTTTCTGCCTGTCAAGAAGAGATAACCCTCCTTATCAAGGTAGCCCAGATCACCCGTATGATACCAGCCCTCGCTGTCGATGACCTGCGCTGTCGCCTCAGGATTGCGGTAATATCCAAGCATTACATTGCCGCCGTGCAGACAAACCTCGCCTATGCCATCCTCGTCCTTGTCTATGACCTTTATATCGAAGCCCGGTAAACGGCGTCCGCAGGAGGCATTTTTCGGTCTGGTGTCAGGATTGAGCGCTCCGATAGGCGCGCATTCGGTCAGTCCGTAGCCCTGCAGCGACATGATGCCAAAGTCGCGGAAGGCCTGAAGTATATCCGGATTTATGGCCGCGCCGCCGACTATCATCATTCTCATTCTGCCGCCAAATACCGCGTGTATATCCTTGAAAAGCTTTTTCGAAAGGTCTACGCCGATCTTCTTGAGCTTGTTGTTTATCTTTATGGCCTTTTTCAGTGTGGCCTCCTTGCCCTGCTTGCGCACGTTTGCCCAGATTTTCTTGTACAGGCTCTCGAAGATGAGAGGCACCGCGAGAAACATCGTAGGCTTTACTTCCGCGAGGTTTTTCTGTATATATTTCAGACCCTCGCAATAGGCGATGGCCGCGCCCTTGTAGAGAGGCATAAGGAAACCGCAGGTGCATTCATAGGTATGGCTGAGCGGCAGCACGCTGAAGAAGATATCCCAGTCATGTACCACAAGCACCGTAGGCGCTGCCATAAGATCCTCTACAATATTTCCGTGAGAAAGCATTACGCCCTTTGAAATGCCCGTTGTACCGGAGGTAAAGAGGAGTATAGCCATTTCATCTCTTATGATCTGTGCGTCAAGGAAACTTCTGTCGCCCTCCGCGATGAGTTTTTTACCCTCGGCAATGAGCGCGCGCAGGCCAAAGGAAAGCTCGTCGTTTTCCTCCTTGTGCATATTTATCAGGGTCTTCAAAGGAAGCTCGCCGCTGTTTTTCATATCCACAAAGCGATCCTCATACTTGCCGGAATATATCACGGCAGAGGCCTCAGCGTCGAAAAGCAGCTGCTGCATCTCATTTGCCGGGAGCTCCTTGTCGAGAGGCACTACAATGCCCGTGCCGCAGACCGCCGCGAGATATGATATAGCCCACTGGTAGCAATTTTCGCCTACAACCGCGATTTTCTTGTCTTTTAGACCGTGCGCGATGAGAGCCGTGCCCAGAGCGTTTACATCGTCAAGCGTCTGCTGATATGTAATATGTGTATAAGGCTCGCCTTTTTTGAATTTCATCATAAAAGCCGTGTGATCCGCGTACAAGGCCGCGCTCGTCTCGAGCATGTGCTTCAGATCCATGATAGGTCTGGAATCCTTGTACAATACACCGGTTTCTTTACAATTTTCGATATTTTTTACCCTCTCAAGGGCAATCTCCATATCGTGCTTTTTAAGAGCCTGATATTCATTCGGGTCCATCATTTTCTCTATCCTCTTTTCCTTTTATTGTACTTTATTTATTATCCGCGCAGCGAGGCCGAGCCCCTACTTCGAAAGGTCGATATCGCAGCGGAAGTTTTCCTCCGCAAATCTCTTGATCTTCCTTGTAGTAGTCTTCACAAAATCCGTGCGCCTTATTCCTATACGCTTCACCTGCTTATAGAATGTCATCTTTTCATTGATTTCGTCTACCAATTTTTTGTAAAATTTATAAATCTCCTCGTCCGAAAGCTCGCCGAGATCCTCGCGCAATCTTTCAAAATCAGGGAATATCTCCGCCCTTATCACGGTATCGCCGCCATCGTCCACGCCGTGCACCAGCGCCTCTGCTATGTAATCGTTTTCCGTCAGATAAAATTCCACTTCCTCCGGAAATACATTTTTGCCGTTTTTTGTAACGATAACATTTTTCTTTCTGCCGGAGATATACAGATAGCCATCCTCATCGAAGTAGCCGTAGTCTCCCGTGTGGAGCCACCCGTCCACGATAGCCTCCGCCGTTGCCGCAGGATTCTCGTAATAACCCACCATGACCGAAGGCCCGCGCGTGATGATCTCACCCACGCCGTTTTCGTCCTCATCTATAATCCTTATCTCAGTCGCTGGCATCGCAGGTCCTGCCGAAGCGCATTTGCTGTAACGCGAACGGTTGAGGGCGATTATAGGCGCGTTTTCCGTCATGCCATAGCCCTGTATCATCGGAAAGCCCATGGCCTGGAAGTCCTCGACAACCTGCGGGTCTATGGCCGCACCGCCGACTATGAAAAGGTCTATGCAGCCGCCCGTAGCCTCGTGCACGTCCTTGAAAATGTGTCTTATGAGCTTTTGATGGTTGTAGAGCTTAAATCTCTTCGAAAGCTCCATCGCCTTGCGCATTTTTTCGAGCTTGCCGGAATTTTCGGCCTTTCTGAGCACCTTCCTGTGCATGTTTTCAAAGACAAGCGGCACGCCCAGCATTACGGTGGCATGTATCTCCGCCATGTTTTTCTGTATGTACTTCAGGCCCTCGCAAATCGCGACTGACACACCCATGTAAAAGGCCGGCAATATGTGGCAGGTCATTTCATAGGAATGATGCATAGGCAGCACGGAAAGTCCGATTCCGCCCTTTGCGATCAGGACGTATTTGCTCATGTTGTAGACGTTTTGCGAGATGTTTTTGTGCGAAAGCATTACGCCCTTTGCCAGGCCCGTGGTGCCTGATGTAAAGAGCAGTGTGCACATGGCCTCTCTGTCTATCACTGCGTCTACAAAGCGCCTGTCGCCGCCTTCCAGGGCTTTTTTGCCGATTTGCATTATGTCCGCAAGTGTGAGCTTTTTTTCGGCCTTTGCTTCCATTGCGGAAACGTCGTCGCTCCCCGAAGCTTCCGCGGCCTTCATCGGAATTACGTACTCGACCGTACCCAGTGCCTCTATTTCGGGAAGCAGCTCCATAATCGTCTTCCGCATCTTCAGCGAATAGACAATGGCGCTGACCTTTGCGCGCCGCAAGAGGTTTATAATCTCTTGGTTTGGCAGCTCCTTGTCGAGCGGAACCACCACGCCCGTGCCATTTACGGTAGCGAGGTAGCTGATTATCCATTCGTAGCTGTTTTCGCCTATGATCGCTATCTTTTTTCCGGCCAGACCGAGGTTTATAAGGCCTGTGCCGAGATTGTCTATATCCTCTGCCGTCTTGCGATAGGATATGGGCTGAAATTCTCCGCCATGCGTCTCCTTTACATAATAGGCCGTCCTGTCGGGATACAGCTTGGCCGAGCTCACTATCATATCCTTCAGGTCACTTATATATCTCAGGTCGTAGAGCGCGTCCTTATATTTTATATTATTCATCCAAATTCTGCCTTTCTATAAGCCTCCATGGTCATCAACCATGGCGCAAACTGTCATCAACAAGACATCATTATATTTTAGCATTTTTTTCTATCCATGGCAAGTGCCCGCAAAACCAATAAAAATTATCTGCATCCCCTTATCTTTCTGTGGTCAAATATTTCGCCGCTATGCGCGCGCCGTCCTCTATGCAGCCAGGGCAGCTTCTGAGCATTTTGCCCGTATCTACGCCCTTGAGCTCCCGGCAAATGATGGACGAATTTTTACCGGCAAATTCATTTATCATTTCTCTCACCTGCTTCATCGTAAGCGGCTTTGTCTTTCCTGGCGCGGCGATATTTCCGTCGCTATTTGCAAGCCCCGCCAGGTATACCATTGCGGAAACGGCGCCGCAGGTGCTCATCACGCCCATTCCTCCGCCAAAGCCCTCCATCGCTTTATAAGCCTCGCTTTCGTCCACGCCAAAAAGGTCGCAAAAGGCACATGCCACCGCCTGAGCGCAATTGTAGCCCTTCAGCTGATTTTCTACCGCGTTTTTTATTCTCTGCTCTGTGTCCATATCTATCCTCCGTTCTGCGTTCATTTACATTATCCGTTTTGTATCAATGTCCATCTTCTGCCCTGCATCCGGCAAAAGCCTCTTGCCCGCCGCCTCGCAACGGCTGAGCAGCAAAGCTTTCTCAGCAAATATACAATATACAACCAAAAAGACCCTGAAATTCACAAATTTCAAGGCCTAAAATTCTTGGAGCTCCCGGTCGGGCTCGAACCGACGACCTGCACGTTACGAATGTGCTGCTCTGCCAACTGAGCTACGGAAGCCTGACTAATAAATTTTAGCACATCAAGCCCCGTAAAGTCAATATCTATTTTTCATCTCGCGCAGAAAGTCCGGCAAAGCAGCTTGCAGCAAAAGGGCGACTCCGCGAGGAGCCGCCCTTTTACATAAGATATTTAAAGATTGGTTTGGCTATTTTTATCAGCGCCAGGCCCTACAGTCTGACTAAGCTGCGCAGACCTGTACGGCCTACATGGTCTTTGCGATATTCTCAGAAAACCTCATAAGAATAGTAGCCGCTTCCGCGCGGGTTGCCGTACCCGAAGGCACGATCGTGTGCTCAGTCCTGCCATTTACAAGCGCCTCGGCGTTTGCCCACTCTATCGATTCGAGCGCCCATGAGCCGATTTCGGACTTGTCGGTATAAGCCGCCAAATCATTTTTCTTTGTCACATCATAGGATGCAAAGCCCGCGTATCTGTAGAGCATAGCCGCAAGCTCCTGCCTTGTGATTTCGGCGTCCGGTCTGAAGGTGCCGTCCGTATATCCGGTCACGATGCCGTTTGCGCTCGCCCACGCGATAGCGTCCGAATACCATGTAGAAGCCGTCACGTCAGCATAGGCTGCGCCGTTTCCGCTTGCGGAAACTGCCGGGCTGCCTGCGAGGCGATAGATTATCGTCGCCAGCATAGCGCGGTTCAGTGTGTCATTTGGTTTAAATTTCTCGCTGCTTGTGCCATTCATAAGGCCCTTTTCAGAGACATACTTTATAGAATCAAGCGCCCAGTGACCCTTTACGTCATTGTAAGTAAGGCCTTCTACCGTAGTATCCTCGGCCGCCGCGTCAGGAGTCGCTACCGTAGTCTCCTTGCTCTCGCCGTTTCCGCTGCTTGAGTGATTTTTATCATTCCATTTATCGGAGCCCTGCTCCACAGTGTAATCGTCTGTGTAGTGGAATACGATTTTGTCGCCGTTTGTAAGAGTCTGCTCTGCTACACCCAGCTCTGAGTGTACGCCGTTCAAAGTGTACATCCAGCCGGA
>CAVHIG010000058.1:0-10351 GCA_963636105.1 Anaerovoracaceae bacterium | reverse complement strand
AGACAGCAAGCGATTCGAGCCAGGGTTTTGGCTGCTGCGAGCCTTTGGCACGGATTTTGCCCCGCAAAATCCGTGTGGACAAAGTCGCAGCCCAAAACCGGCGAGATGAGCTTAGCTGTCTCCTGCGAGGAACACCAGGCCAAAGACAGCTTTAACCCCCAAATCTTCAAAGGTAGTTTGAAAATGTATAAATTACCAATACGCAGCGAGGCCTAAGCTGCCTGCGGGACCATGTGCAAGTCGATTCGGTCCCGCAGGTAGGTGTAGGCCGAGCCCTTAAACTGCTATTGGTATGTTCTTTATCTGCGGGTTTTTCTGATAGTCCTCGATAATTATGTCATCCGTCGTGAAGTCGTAAAAATCCTTGACGTCCGGGTTCAGGCGGAATTTTGGCGCCGGAAACTGCGGACGTTCTATCATCTCGCGGATGATCGGCACATGCCTGTCATAGATGTGCGCATCCGCTATCACATGCACAAGCTCTCCCGGCTCAAAACCAGTCACCTGAGCCAGCATGTACACAAGCACCGAATACTGTACCACATTCCAATTGTTTGCGGCCAGAATATCCTGAGAACGCTGATTCAATATAGCATTGAGCTTATTGCCTGTCACATTAAACGTCATACTGTAGGCACAAGGTTCCAGATTCATCTCAAGCAAATCGCTGAAATTAAAGATATTTGTAATTATGCGGCGCGAATACGGCGTATTTTTGAGCTGCCATATCACATTGTCCACCTGATCCATCTCTCCCTGCGCAAATTTATACTTTACACCGAGCTGGTACCCGTAGGCCTTTCCTATGGAGCCGTCCTCATCCGCCCATTCATCCCAGATATGACTCTTTAGATCCTTTATATTATTCGACTTTTTTTGCCATATCCAAAGCATCTCGTCCACCGCGGACTTGATTGCGGTAGGTCTGAGAGTCAGCGCCGGAAATTCCTCTGACAGGTCATATCTATTGACTATGCCAAAGCGCTTTATCGTATGCGCCGGTGTGCCATCCTCCCAGCGAGGCCTCACAACCTGGCCTTCCGAGGAATATCCGTTATCTAAAATATCCCTGCACATATTTACAAAAAGCACATCTGCTTTGCTCATGTATGTTGTCCTCCTATATCAGCTGTTAGCGGTTAGCGGTTAGCGGTTAGCTCTCGGTTGCTTTTCGCCACAGCGAAAAGCTTCATTTAAGGCAAATCAATCTGACTCAGCGAGGCCTAAGCTCTCTGCGGAATCATTTCTAAGCTTTTCAAAACACAGCGAGGCGTATGCTCCCCTCGGGACCATGTGCAAGTCGATTTGGTCCCGAGGGGAGCTGTAGCCGAGCCTCCATGTGCAAGTCGATTTGGTCCCGAAGGTAGGTGTAGGCCGAGCCTCCATGTGCAAGTCGATTTGGTCCCGAGGGGAGCTGTAGCCTCACCTCTCTATAATCCTTATCGCCTCGGCCGCGATTTCATCCATACGCTTTGTGTCTCCGCTCAGATACAAATAACCCATAAGCGCCTCAAATGCCGTCGCAAGCTTGTAATCCACCGGATCCGCATTCTTCGGCTTAGACGCAAACTTCCTATTCCTCGTGCGCTTCACAAGCGCCGTTTCCGCAGGAGAAAGAAAGCCCTCCGTAGAGAGCATCTTTCTTACAGCCTTTGCCTGACCATCAGCTCGCACGTATTTCACGGCAGCCTGATGTATTCTGTCCACATGCACCTGCTCCTTTTCAAGCACGTGCCGTCTTATGTAGACTTCGTAGACGGCGTCGCCTATATAGGCAAGCGCCGTCGGATTTATCTTTTTCGGATCCAAAGCGGCTACACCGCAAACCGGAGCGGTTGTGGCCTCATATTCGCCTTGTTTTTCCAAGGATCCGCCAAAATTAGCAATATTTTTCTCTATATCCAATTATTCTCAACTTTCCGGCACTGAAAACACACGCAGTATCCTTAGATTCCTCTCAAGGCCTTCGCGCCTTCCTTCCAGTCCTTCTATATTTTTTCAGGTTTTCTCGAGCTCCCTCCGGAAGCTTTCTTTTCTCTCCGAAATTTCTCGAGCTCCCTCCGGTCTTTTCGGAAAAACTACTCCCTGATTATCTGCACGCCCTGCGGAGTATCCTTGAGCGTAATGCCCATAGCCTTGAGCTGGTCTCTGATTTCGTCCGCTCTCGCATAATTCTTTGCCTTCTTTGCGGCAGTTCTCTCCTCTATGAGTGCGGCAATTTCAGGCTCCACGCCCTCAAGCTCGTTTTTCTTTTCCTCTACGGCCTTCTTCTTGGATTCCTCTGCCGCCTTCAAAAGGTCAAGCGAAAGCACCTTGTCGAAGCTGTCCAAAAGATGAAGCTTTGTAGTGGCATTTGTATCAGCCTTGAGCACATCATAGAGAGCCGTCACGGCAAGCGAAGTATTGAGGTCATTGCACATAGCATTGTTGAACTTGTCTGTCAGTGCGGCAACGGCTGCCTCATCCAGAGTCTCACCCTCAGCCGGCGAAAGTGCCGCAATCTTTGAAATGAGCTTGTTGTAAGCCACTGTCGCATTGTCCAGCGCCTCATAGGAAAATACCAAAGACTTCCTATAATGGGACTGCAGGCAGAAAAATCTATATACAACAGGGTTGTAGCCCTTGCTCTCAAGCAGGCTTACAGTCAGGAATTCACCCTTCGACTTGCTCATCTTTCCGGACTCGTCATTCAGATGATGCACATGGAACCACTGCTTGCACCACTCATGTCCCAGATAAGCCTCGGATTGAGCGATTTCGTTTGTATGATGCGGAAACGCATTGTCGATTCCGCCGCAGTGCAGGTCGCAGTACTCGCCGAGGTGCTTTATGCTTATAGCGGAGCACTCGATGTGCCAGCCAGGATAGCCTACGCCCCAAGGGCTGTCCCACTTAAGCTCCTGATCCTCAAACTTAGACTTCGTAAACCAAAGCACAAAGTCAGCCTTATTCTTCTTATTTTCATCCTCAAATACGCCCTCACGCACGCCTACAGCGAGGTCGTCCACATCGTGGTCATTGAAAACATAATATTTGTCGATTGTGGAAGTATCGAAATATACATTTCCGCCGGCAATATAGGCATGTCCGCCCTCAAGCAGGCGCGATACCATCTCAATATATTCCGGAATCAGATTTGTGGCAGGCTCCACAACATCAGGAGTCTTGATATTCAGCTTTGCGCAATCCGAGAAAAACGCGTCTGTGTAGAACTTCGCGATCTCCATTACCGACTTTTTCTCACGCTTTGCGCCCTTGAGCATCTTGTCCTCGCCCGTATCCGCGTCGCTGGAAAGATGTCCCACATCTGTAATATTCATTACTCTCTTCACATCATAGCCATAAAAACGCAGGTATTTTTCCAGCACGTCCTCCATGATGTAGCTGCGCAGATTTCCGATATGCGCAAAATGATATACTGTCGGGCCGCAGGTATACATGCCCACCTTGCCCTCAACATGCGTCTTAAACTTATCCTTGCGTCTTGTCAGTGAATTGTATAAATACAAAGGTTCCATATCATTTTTCCTTTCTTTATATTCATTGCGTTGCAATTTCCATTACATTATTGATTTCTTTACAAGGTAGCCTGAGTCGGCTCCCCTGAAAAACCAGCAGAGCAAAGGCAGCCTTGCCCCGAAGCTTCGGCAGCATATGAGACCGTCTACCTCACTATTTTGCTGACCTCGCAATCTCCTCCGAGCACACAGCCGCAGGCCTTCTCTCCGCAGCCCGTCGCGCAATCAGAGTCGCAGTCGCCTTCGTTTGCGGAAACGTCGCCGCATGAGCCGCCGCGCAGGGATGCCGCACTCCGCGCAGTTCCCGCACCACAGGATTCACAGCCGCCCGGAACTGCCGCGCTCTCCGAGTCGAAGGTCTGAATGCCACCAAATACATCGACAGAAGCGCCTTCCATCTCGCGCAGTCTTTTTTCGAGAGTCACAATTCTTCTGCGCAGGCATTCAAGCTCCACTGCCACAGGATCCGGCAGATCCACCTGATCCATATCGCTTGTGAGCTTTTCGCCGCTGCGCTTTACTATCGTGCCCGGGATGCCCACTACCGTGCAATTATTCGGAACTGCCTTGAGCACCACGGAGCCTGAGCCTATCTTGACATCGTCGCCGACCTTGAATGGTCCGAGCACCTTTGCACCGGAGCTTATGACTACGCGGTTTCCTATGGTTGGGTGACGCTTGCCTACGTCCTTTCCTGTACCGCCGAGAGTTACACCCTGGTAAATCGTCACATCATCGCCTATCTCGGTGGTCTCTCCTATGACCACAGCCATGCCGTGGTCGATCGTACATCGCCTTCCTATGCTGGCACCCGGGTGTATCTCTACGCCGTTTAGCCATCTTGAAAGCTGCGATATCATTCTTGCCAAAAGCTTACAATTATGTAAATACAGCCAGTGAGCCGGCTTATGCCAGATAAGAGCCCACACGCCCGGATAACACAAAAGCACCTCAAGGCCGTTTCGCGCCGCCGGGTCTCTTTCGAGCACCGCATTTATATTTTCCTTTATGTCTCTAAAAAAAGCCATTATTCATCAATCCCCTAATCCTTATATTTTTTCTCCCCTTTGATATGAAAGCTAGTGTGAAACCTGCTTGACTTGGCTTTTCACACTAAGGTATTATGTTGTTTTTACCAATTCAGACATCAATATGCAGGCTTCCACAAAGCCAACATACGTCGCTCAAAAGGTCTGCCATATATTATACACCTAATTTTTATCTATTTCAATCAAAAATCGCCCTATCCCAGGGCGATTCCTTTTTCCATAAGTGCGGTTTTTAAAAGCTCAAATGTGGCCTTGTCACGACAGCCTATGTGATGCAGATGCACTCCGCCCGTGAGCATGCTGAGCGGCCTATCGCTTTCACTTTGCAATTTCTCGCAAAAGAGATCCACCTCATAACGCGAACCGATATCGAGGCAGCCGGAAAGCTGACCGTAAAGCGCGTGTTCTATGACGACATCTACCACATAGCCGCCATAATCCACTATTGTGTAGAGCTCCTCGCGTAGCTGCTCGTCCGTATGCTTGCAGGCGAGTATGCCCTCATAGCCGAATCGTGCCGGGAATTCCGCTTTCTGGTAAGTATAGCCCCTCGGAGTCGCATTTATCTTTTCTCCGGACGCACGCAGAAGCGCTATGTCGCCGACTATAATCTGACGGCTGACCCCGAAAGTTTCCGCAAGGGAAGAGGCGCTCACGGGGGCGTCACTGTTTGAGAGTATTTCCAAAATCTTTTCTTTTCTGTCCATCTTTGCATACATCCTTTCGCGCTTTCGCGTCCTGAGGCAAAAATGCCGGGCTATGGAGATTTACAGATGCAAATCCATGTCGCCGTCCTTGATTTTGCCGATTTTACGCATATATACATATATTATATACGAAAGCAGCGCCGGAAGGAAGATGTGAAGTGCCAAAATTTCAATAAGTACCGTGCCCGTAAAGCCCATGTCTGTGAATGTGCCTATCTGGCCGACAAGACCGGATGTGCCCATGCCCGCGCCGGCAGGGACATTTGTCATTTTGAGAAGGCAGGTAGATACCGGGCCTAAGATGGCGCCCGCAAGTGTAGGCGGGACAAGTATCCACGGATTTTTGATTATATTCGAAACCTGAAGCATGGATGTGCCTATGCCCTGAGAGATGAGACCGCCCACGCCGTTGTCCCTGTATGAGATGACGGCAAAGCCTACCATTTGAGCGCAGCAGCCCACAGTAGCGGCGCCCGCGGCAAGGCCGGAGAGCTCAAGCATTATGCAAAGCGCGGCGCTTGAGATAGGAGCAGTGAGCACGAGGCCTACGATGACGGATACGAGTATGCCCATGATAAAAGGCTGCGCGTCAGTTGCTGTCATTACAAGCTTTCCGAGGCCTGTCATAAGCGCGCCCACGACCGGTCCGAAGATCTTTGCGCCTGCCATGCCTGTGATGAGTGTGACAGCCGGCGTGACGATGATGTCTACCTTTGTCTCTTTGGATACAGCTTTACCGAATTCCGCGCCTATAGCTGCCGCGAGGAAGGCACCCGCAGGACCGCCCGAGCTTGTCATTCCAAAGACTGTAGCTACGACACTTGCGCCCATGCTGCCGGTAATTGCGCTTGCGAAGAGTACGAGAGGAGGCGCTTTCAGCCCCCAGGCAACGGCGACGCCTATTGCGGGTCCCATGAGTCCCATCGCGGTGCTTCCCGTGTCTATACAGAATGCTGTAAAGGCACTTTCACCCACCCATAAGGCCAATTGCTCACCGATGGTCTTGATAATGAGACCTATGAGAAGAGAAGCGAAGAGACCGAGCGCCATTGTCGATAGCGCGTCCTGAAAATATCTCTTCGCGGAAAATTCGATGTCCTTTCTTTTCAGAAATTCTTTAAACTTTTGCATTTCCTTAGCTGTCCTTTCTTTTTTTGATGATACATGTAATTGTATTTGATTTCCCTTTTGTCGTCCGCAGCTTTTGCTGCCTGCGACTTTTGCTGTCTGCAACTGAACCATTTTATCATGTGTGTATGCCTGTGTCAAGACATATAAGCTGTGAAAAAAGCAGGTATGACCGAAATCTTACCTGCTTAGCTGCTTAGCTGCTTACCCGCTCAGCTCCACGACCTATTGCAAATCCGCCTCATTTATATCGTTGTTATCCTCTTTTGTAACGGCAGAGCCCAAATTCAAAGTCGATTTTTCAAGCTCAAGGACAATATTATTGATCTCCGCAAGTCGCTCAGGCGCAACGCTTCCGTCCACCGCAAGGTGCGCGTTGTAGAGAATCTTCTCAAGGTCATCGTGAATGTCCGCGATTCTGCTCTTCATAGTCGAAAGCGTCTCATCATCGATGGCCTCCTTCATCGCCTCCTCACGATTTACAATCTCATCCTTTTCAAGCACAAATTCGGAATTTCCGTGAATGACATCGCAATCATAGCCAAGCTGCTTCTTGACCGTAGCCGCAAAGTCGTTTTTCGACTCCTCCTCGCCGTGCACAAGGAAGATGTGCTTTGGTGCTTTGCGGAAACCGCCCAGCCATGCGAGCAGGCCGTTCATGTCCGCGTGCCCGGAGAAGCCCTCAAGATTGTAAATCTCGGCATTTACCTTTATCTCCTCGCCAAAGAGCGTCACAGTATCCACTCCGCCTTCTACAAGGAGCCTGCCCAGCGTACCCTCAGCCTGATATCCGACGAAAATTATGCTGTTTTTCGCATTCCAGAGATTGTGCTTGAGGTGATGCCTGATACGTCCCGCCTCGCACATTCCGCTTGCCGATATGATAATCTTCGGATTATGATCCAGATTGAGCATGCGAGACTCATCGCTTGTCCTTGTAAACTTAAGATTTTTGAAGTCGAGCGGATTGTCACCCTTGAGTATATATTCCTTGGTCTCCTCGTCGAAAACCTGCGCGTTGCGGCGAAATACCTCCGTTGCCGTAGTGGCCATCGGACTGTCCACATAGACATTCAGCTTATCAAGCTTTTCTTTGTATTCGCTATTTTCCTCATAAAAACGATTGAATTCATAGATAAGCTCCTGCGTCCTGCCCACCGCAAAGGATGGAATGACTACCGTACCGCCTCTGTCTGTGGTCTTGAGCACTATGTCTATGAGCCTTTTTACGCTTGTGGAGTTTTCGGGATGTACTCTGTTGCCGTAGGTGGTCTCCATTATGACATAATCGGCCTTTTTTATGATCGTAGGATCCCTGAGTATCGGACGGTTCATCACGCCAAGGTCGCCGGAAAATACGATTTTTGAGACGTTTCCGTCCTCCTCCACCCAAAGCTCTGTGATGGCAGAGCCCAGGATGTGTCCTGCGTCATTGAATACGATTCTCATGCTCTCATTTATCTCGATGAGCTGGTCGTAGAGCACAGGCTCCAGGTATTGGAGTGCGTCAATTGCGTCGTTGTAGGTGTAGAGCGGTTCTACGTGCGGGCGGCCGAGTCTGTCGGCTTTTTTGTTTTTCCACTCTGCTTCCTTTTCATGGATATAGCCGCTGTCCTTGAGCATAACCTCTACGAGGTCAGCCGTAGCATCCGTGCAGTAAATTTTTCCTTTGAAGCCTCTTTTTACAAGAAGAGGAATTCTTCCGCAGTGGTCTATATGAGCATGACTGAGTATCACACAGTCCACTTCTGCCGGATTGAATGGGAATTCTTCAAAGTTTTTGGCCTCCATGGCCTTATTTCCCTGAAACTGTCCGCAGTCCAAAAGTACCTTGTGCCCGGCTGCCGTGATGAGATGGCACGAACCGGTTACGCTGCTTGTAGCTCCGCAAAATTGTATATGCATATATAATCTCCCTCCCCTTGACTTTCTGTGGCTTTTATTGTAGAATTTTCTTAGATGAGGATTGCCGCTTGTGCTTAGGCGGCTTCGTCCGAAAAGAAATGGTTGAAGCCGTCAAACAGATTGTTTGGCGGCTTTCATTTACTTACGTATAATTGTAATAATTAGAGACGCAAGACCGCCTAGCGACAATCCTTATATATATTTTACCTCATATGCTCAGGTTTTTCAATTAAAACAAGCTTTTCTAAAAAAATGCTTATAGCTCAGTTACCTAATCGAGCAGTATTTCAATACCTGCTTGCTATCCGATATTTAAGCTTTCCAGCCACTCGGCTCCTACCTTGATCTGGCGTCTTACCTCAGACGGCGCAGTTCCTCCAAATGATACCCTCGCATCCACACAGGCCTTTGTGCTGATATCACCGAGAAGCTCCTTGCTTATGCGGCTGTCTATAGACTTGAGCTCCTCATCCGTCAGATCCTCAAAATCGCAATTCTTATTTTCGCAGGCCTTTACCATACGTCCTACAATGCTGTGCGCCTCGCGGAAAGGAATGCCCTGCTTTGCAAAGTGCTCCGCTATATCAGTAGCATTCAGAAAGCCCTTTCCGAGCTGTTTTTCTATCATATCCATACGGAATTCTGTCTTGTCAAGCATATTGGCAAAAATGGTAACGCTTGCCTTCCAGGTGTCTACAGCATCAAAGAGACTCTCCTTGTCCTCCTGGAAATCCTTGTTGTACGCAAGCGGCGTACCCTTCATCACTGTCAAAAGCTGCATAAGATCCCCGTATACGCGACCGACCTTGCCACGGAGAAGCTCCGCCATATCAGGATTTTTCTTCTGCGGCATAATGCTGCTGCCTGTGCAATAGCTGTCATCTATGGCAATATATGAGAATTCCTGCGAATTCCACCATACAAATTCTTCGGCCCATCTTGAAAGATGCATCATGGATATGGAGGCATCGCTCATAAATTCTATCATATAATCGCGGTCGCTTACGCTGTCCATCGCATTTTCAGTAGGAGCTCTGAACCCGAGCAACTCCGCGGTTCTGTGACGATTTGTAGGCATTGTGGTGCCCGCCAGAGCACATGCGCCCAGAGGGCAAAGATTCATACGCTCGTAGGTGTCCTTGAGGCGCTCTATGTCTCTCCTAAACATTTGAAAATATGCCATAAAAATGAAGCCCACGGTAATCGGCTGCGCATGCTGTATGTGCGTAAATCCAACCGTCAGGCTGTCCGCGTACTGCTCTGCCTTGCGGAGTATCACTGACTCGAGATAGCAGAGACGCTGCGCAATTTCCGCAATCTCTTTTTTGAGATATAGACGGCTATCGATCTGACACTGGTCATTTCTGCTCCTTGCCGTGTGCAGCTTTTTTCCGACATCGCCGATTTCCTGTATCAGGCGGCTTTCTATGCCCATATGAATGTCTTCATCGTCGACATTGAAGATAATCTCGCCGTTTTCTATGCGCTTTTCTATTGTCCTGAGTCCGGCTATGATCTGCTCAGCCTCGTCCATTGTGACTATGCCCTGCTCTCCGAGCATTTTCACATGCGCTATGCTTCCTTCTATATCCTCGTGATACATGCGCTGGTCGAAGCCAATCGAAGCATTGAATTCCTTTACTATATCGTCCATTTCCTTTTCGAAGCGCCCGCCCCACAAACTCGCCATATATTTCTTCCTCCTAAAATATTTTCCCATGCGGATATTCTACCATAAATGCAATGTGTTTTAAAGGCATACCTTCGAAAATGTTTGCGTTGAAAATCCCAAAATACGATTGCAAGACGGCTGCAAAAAGGTTACACTAAATACAAGAGGAACCAGGGACGACGTAAGTGACGAATGGAATCGTCGAGAAGGTCAAACGCGGAAAGGTGGTGCCATATATGAATTTGCAAGAGATAGTAGATAGAGAAAAAAAGCAAAGCTTCAGCGAAGGCATAGAAGCCGGCCGTGAGCAGGGACTATCTCAGGGCATGGCGCAGGAAAAACTCAAAAACGCCAAATCCATGAAAACCGCCG
>CAVHIG010000057.1:7792-10760 GCA_963636105.1 Anaerovoracaceae bacterium | reverse complement strand
TTAGCTGTCTCCTGCGAGGAACACCAGGCCAAAGACAGGTGTTGCCCCAAATCTTCAAGGTTATGTGAGTTTGTAAAAATATACCTTTTCAAACTCATGTGAAACCGAAGCTTTGGGGCTAAAGCTTCGATTTTGTATAAGCTATAGGTTCTGCTGTATACAAGTCAAAATAGATATCCGCCACATCAGTGGACACAATCCAGCAGGCTTTTATCAAGGAAGCGCCGCTACTTGCAGCTGCTGCATCCTCTTCGCTTTCACTGCTACTTGCATCAAGTCGCACATATCCGTAATCAAGGCCTGTAATCCTGCCTATTATATCGTCAAAACCCAATGCGACTCTGCTGCCTTGATCCGATCCGCCGGCCCAGGCTCCCTTGCCACCGGCCTGACCCAGCACAGCCGAAATGTATTCTGTATTTTGCGCCAGCATATTCACCGCAGAATACGCCTCCTCATATACAAGCTCGCCCGCATCCAAAGCTCCACCGGACTCCGCGGAATCTGCGGGCTCACCGCCTGCAAGGCCCGCAGACTCCGCCGCAAATGCAATCATATCCCGCTTAAAATACGTCACTCTGTCGCCTATCACATCCACAACAAATGGATATGCGTCCTGGTAAAAGAGCCTCCCCTCACCTACACGCAAGCCAAAACAAAATCTGTAGCCATCCTTGCCCTCAGGATCTATCTGCACGCTTTCTATATAAGGCGCCAGCCTTGTCCCGTCAGCAAGGGCAAAATCTCCATGCTCCGCTACAAATTGCAAGGCCCTATCGAGTGCCTCAAAATAGCTGACTGCGGACGTTCCCGACTCCTCCTGCTTGTATTCGAAGGTGCCGCCGCAATCCGCAATCAAGGTACGCTCGCCATAGCCGTACATATATATCACTGTGCCGCTCTTCTCCTCAATCTTGCGCACAAAATCGAAGGTGCTTCCAAAGAAGAGCTTCGCAAAGTGACCCTTTGTCTCAGTATCCTCTGCTGTAAACTCCGCCTCATATTCAAAATCATGCAGACTCGTATACAGGCTCAAAGGCACAAGCACGTCATTTTCAATGTCCTCGCCCAGATACATGCCCAGAGTATAATATTCATTGCCGCCCTCTATGTTTGCCGTCTCTATCACAGATTTTACTGCCGAAAAGCAATCAACATCCGGTGTACCCATTATTCGGTAATATCTGTTGTTTTTACCATCTTTTACAAAAATATTCTCCGCACTGCCCAGAGAATAGCAGAGTTCTGTAAGAGCGTCTATGCTGTCGCTTCCTGCCGGTCTTTTGACGCCAAAGTACTCACAAAATTCCGCAAAAGGCACATAGTAGTCAAAGCATGCTCTTATGGATGAATATGCCATGACTCCCCTGTATTGCTCCTCTGTAATCTCCTCTGCCATAATCCTCTCGGTTTGGGAAAGCACGCGAAGGCTTTCACGCAGCTCCGCGAAGCCATCATCTATGAGCTCGTAGGTCTCATTTCCCGAGCATACGGCGATGCTGTCCGGAAGCAGCACAGCCTCCGCCGAAAGCGCAGTCGACGCCGTTTCCGCAGGCCTTGCTATACTTTCAAAGGAGATATCTTCCCAGTAAAAACACAAAAGTAGTATTGTCGTAAAAAACAATACTACTATGATTATACTTTTGATTTTTTCAATTATAGTTTTAGATCTGTTTGCCATATTTCAATACATCTCTACTATTCTGCTCTTTCTGGCCTCTCAAAGCCGTGCTGCAGACTCTATGCAGTCATCTTCATTATACTTAGCTGCCGAAAATCCCCTTGAGCACGGTCTTGAAAAATTGCATCGTGCCGGACTGCTCTGATTGGAATATTTCGTTGTTTACCTCGTCATTTTTCGACTTTACGCCGACGTAAATCTCGCTGGCATACAGTATCCTGCCCGAGCCATCCAAGGTCTCTGCTCTGATTATGTATACGCCCGGCTTTATGCCTTCAAGCTTTTTTGTGAAAAAGCTGAGATTTGCCGAATACGTCTGAGATACCGGCGCCATCACTGTGGTACGCGAAAAGGAGACCTTATTTGCGGCATCCGCCTTTAGATTTTTTTGATAGGTCTCAATGGATACAGCCGTCGGAGAGCCGCCTGCCACAGCCGCAGGCTTTACAACCTGATATACGCTCACTCTCACGGTCGCTGGTTTTGCTATTTTGACGGATACAAGAAGGCTGTCGGAATATAGTGTAGAACCGCCGGATGGATTTACTATGGTAACTGCGGGGTCCGCCGCCGCGAATGTGGTGCAGGTGCCGAGCATCAGTATCAGAACTATTATCAAAGCTATTATTCTGCTATGTTTTCTGCTGCTCATTCCGAAATCTCCTCCTTTCCGTGGTAATTTTCTATCGGTAATTTATTTTGTGCAAAAGGCGCACTACGCCCAACTACATATAGAGTATACACCTTTATTGTTACAGACGTGTTACAATGATTTTAAAAGCGCTTTACAAATGAAAAACGCCCCGGAAAATCCGAAGCGTCTCATAAGCTTTTTATAGATCAGATTATTCAGCTGTGTAAGGAAGCAGAGCAACGATTCTTGCTCTCTTGATAGCTGTAGTAACCTCTCTCTGGTGCATAGCGCATGTGCCAGTGATTCTCTTAGGCAGAATCTTGCCTCTTTCAGTTACGTACTTTCTCAGCTTTTCTACGTCCTTGTAATCTATAGTCTCTGTCTTGTCAGCGCAGAACTGGCATACTTTCTTTCTTCTCATGCCACCCTGCGGTCTTCTCTTTTCGATCATGACTTTGTAATCTCCTTTCATCAGAATGGGTTAGAACGGTACGTCGTCGTCCTCTATCACAGAGAACCCGCCCAGAGAGTTGTCTCCCTGTCCGTTCTGCTGCGGCTGTCCGTAATTTCCTCCGCCGCCTGCGCCGTAGGAACCGCCGCCTGCCGGGTATCCGCCGTTTCCGCCAAATGAGCCTCCGCCGTTTCCGCTGAAG
>CAVHIG010000057.1:0-7522 GCA_963636105.1 Anaerovoracaceae bacterium | reverse complement strand
CGAGCTACTGCAAGCCCCGACGGTGTATATCTCACCTCAGGGTCGCGGGATAACCTGCCTACCAGGATAACACTATTCATATGGTGCCTCCTTCCTATCTTGCGTCCTTGTTGATGATTATATGTCTCATAACATCTTCGCTGTTGCGGAGTCTTCTGTCGAGCTCCTTAGGCAGTGTCGGCTGAGCCTTGAATTCTACTACTACGTAGTAACCCTCAGACTTCTTTTCGATCGGGTATGCCAGCTTTTTGAGGCCCCAAACGTCTACCTTTCCTACTTCGCCTTCAGCTGCGATGATTTCCTGAACTCTTCCTACCAAAGCGTCCTTTTTCTCATCTTCCAAAGTAGGATTGATGATGAACATTACTTCATAATTTGTCATTTTTTCACCTCCCTATGGTCTTTATGGCGACGGTTCTCCCGTCGCAGAGATTGCCCGCACGCACGCGGACACTTAAATATTGTACCACAAAGCTCCCAAAAATCAAGTGCCAGTTTTATATTTTTTTGCGAATTACATCGTCAAACGACTATGACGTCAAGCCTTTCCTTGAAATATCACCCTTATACGCGTGCCTTTCCCCGGCTCGCTTTCCATATCTATCTTGCCATGGTGGTAGGCTACGGCGTGCTTTACGATGGAGAGTCCAAGGCCCGTACCGCCGGAGGCCTTCGAGTGGCTCTTGTCCACGCGGTAGAAGCGCTCAAATATGCGCTCCTGCTCCTCCTTTGCGATGCCTATGCCGCTGTCTTCCACCGTAAGTACGACCGTCTTTCCGGTCCCGAGACTGCCAGCACTGCCGGCACTGCCAGCATTGCAGGAGCTCGCCTCACTTCCGGCGCCCGCGTCCCCGCCGGAAGTCACGCTGACCTTTACCGTGCCGCCGTCTACATTGTATTTTATAGCATTTTCGCAGAGATTGTATATTATCTCATAGAGTAGCCTGCGCACCCCGCGCACCATCACTGTGCCCAAGCCGTGCGCAGAGCCCCCGCCGTTTCCGCAGAAAGCGTCATTTTCAAAGGAAATACTTACATTTTTGGAAGCCGCCGTAGCCGCAAGCGTCTCCGTGACCTCCCTTGCGAGTCCGCAAAGCTCCACATCCTCGCAAGGCAGCTCGCTGCCCTCATCAAGCTGCGAAAGCCTGATAATGTCATCTATCAAAGCCACAAGCCGCCTCGCCTCGCTCCTTATATGCCCCACAAATCGCGGCGCGTCCTCCGCCTTCACCATGCCGGATTCCAAAAGCTCCGCGCTGCCGATGATCCCTTGAAGCGGCGTCTTGAGCTCATGCGACACATTTGCCGTAAATTCCCTGCGGTTTCTCTCCGCATAGGCGCGCTCTGTAATGTCAAATACCAATATTACGCAGCCTAAGATGGCGCCGGCGGATTCGATTCTGCTGATATCCACCTGGTACATCCTGCCGTCGCGCTCCGTTTCGATTTCCTGATGGCCCTCTGACATTGCCGCCTTTAAGGCTCTGTTTATCTCATGTCCACGGTCGATTGTGAGAAAATCCGCGCCCACGCACTCCGTACCTACTCCAAAAATCCTCTGCGCAGCCGGATTTATGCTCAGGATAAGACCTCTGATATCGAGAAGTATCAATGCTTCCTTCATACTGCCCGTAATCTGCTCAAATTCATCTCTCCTGCGCTGCAGCCGCTTCACCTGCAGGTCTATCTCCTTATGCTGCTGATTTATACGAGTGAGCAGCGGTGAAATCTCCTCATAGGTATCATTTTCAAGTGGATTTTCAAGGTCGAGCCCGTTGAGCGGCTCCACTATACGCTTTGACAGTCTGCGTGCGAGCACCGCCGAAAGAAAGAGCGCTATTATCAATACGATGACGATCGGATGCAGCATGCCCAGCGCCAAAAATCCAGCCGAAGCGTAGCTTGCGGACACCCTCAAAACGCTGCCATCCGAAAGAGCCTTCGCCACATATGTCGTCTTTTCAAGCAAAGTAGCCGAATAACGCGTACTGCTTCCGCTTCCGTATTTCAAGGCCTGCTGAAACTCCTCGCGATCCGCGTGATTTTCCATATCAGAAGCGCCCTTCCAGGTATCATAAGAAACCGTGCCATCCGCCTCTATCAGCGTATAGCGATAATGCTCAGATTGCACGGCTTTGAGGCATTCATCACCGTAGGTCTCCACCATGCTCGCAGTGACCGAAAGCTCATCCTCAAGCTGTGAGCTCTGCAAATTTCCAAAATATCCATAAAGGCAGCCCATGACTATTATGAGGCTGGCCAAAAGCACCGAAGCCGCGACAATCAGGGTCGATCTCATAATTTTCTTTGTCATTATCTTATCTCCAATTTGTAGCCCACACCACGGACAGTCTCTATCATATCACCGCAGGCGCCTAGCTTCTGCCGCAGCGTCCTTATATGCATGTCCACAGTGCGCGACTCCCCGAAATAGTCCATTCCCCACACCTCATTGAAAAGCATGTCCCTTGTAAAGGCCGTGCCCGGATGTGAGAGAAAGAGTCTGAGAAGTTCAAATTCCTTGTATGTAAGAGTGATTTTTTCGCCGTCCGCGGAAACTTCGCGGGCTTCGATGTCGAGGCTGAGTGCCCCGGCTTTCAATACGTGTCCCTGCGCCTTTGGCTGACAGCGTCTCAGCACTGCCTTGACGCAGGAGACAAATTCCATCACTCCAAAAGGCTTGGTGAGATAATAATCCGCGCCCAGGTCAAGGCCCTGTATCTTGTCATACTCTGCGCCCTTTGCCGTCGCCATTACGATCGGTATGTCGCGATATTCCTTGGAAGCCCTGAGCCTTTTCAAAAGCTCGATGCCGTCTACGCCGGGAAGCATCACGTCGAGCACTACCAAATCAGGCCTGCCGGATACTCCGGATTTTGCGGAAACTGCGGATTTCCCGGAGCCCGCGACGTTTCCGCTGCCAGAGCCCAAAGCCGCAAGGAAGCTATCCCCATCCTCAAAGCCCGCTGCCTCAAAACCCGTAGAATTCAAGGCATACACCTCGATATCGCGTATGCTCGCGTCGTCCTCGACACACCAAACCTTTATCCCCACGCTAATCCTCCTTGTGCACGCCCGTCACCGAGAAAATCACCCACTCGGCGATGTTTACGGCGTGATCTCCTATACGCTCGAAATATTTTGCGATTATGAGGAGGTCGATAGCGGATTCGCCCATCTTCGGATCGGCTGAGATTTTTGCAATCAGATCCTGCTTTACCTGGTCGAAGTAGTCGTCCACCACATCGTCCGCCGCGATGACCTTCTCTGCAAGTATTATATCATGTTTTACGAAGGCTTCAACGCTTTCGACTACCATTTTGATGGTAGCCTCGGCCATTTCCTGAAGGAGGGCGTCGTTTTCTACGCTGAGCGCATCGAGGAAGCATACGATTTCGGAAATGTCCTCGGCCTGATCGCCTATACGCTCCATGTCCGTGATCATTTTCAGCGCGGCGGATATCTGGCGCAGATCCCTTGCTACGGGCTGCTGCTGGAGGAGGAGCTTCAGGCACATGCTTTCTATCGTGCGCTCCTTCTGGTCTATCTCAGAGTCCAGCGGCGCTACCTTCTTTGCGAGCTCCTTGTCCGCGTCCTTGAGGGCCTTTGCGGCCATTCTGATGACTTCTTCGCAGAGCGAGCCCATTTCTATAAGCTCTTTATTCAGAAGAGCAAGCTGTTCGTCAAATTTGTTTCTCATCAACCAAACCTCCCTGTGATATAATCCTCTGTCCTCTTGTCCCTTGGAGTTGAGAACAGCTTCTCTGTATTGTCATATTCTACCAGCTCTCCCATAAGAAAGAAGGCCGTGCTGTCGGATATACGCACCGCCTGCTGCATGTTGTGCGTAACGATTATGATAGTATATTTGTCCTTGAGTGTGGCCGCAAGATCCTCTATTTTCGAGGTTGATATCGGATCGAGGGCGCTTGTAGGCTCATCCATCAAAAGCACCTCCGGCTCCACCGCGAGAGCTCTTGCTATGCAAAGACGCTGTTGCTGCCCTCCCGAAAGACCCAGCGCGTTTTTCTTGAGTCTGTCCTTGACCTCGTCCCAGATAGCCGCGTCGCGCAGCGAGCGCTCCACTATGTCGTCGAGCTTTGCCTTGTTTTTTATGCCGTGTGTGCGCGGGCCGTAGGCGATGTTGTCGTAGATGCTCATTGGAAACGGATTCGGTTTTTGAAAGACCATGCCTATTTCCCTTCTGAGCTCATTTATATCCACATTCGGCGCAAAGATGTCCTCGCCTCTGTAGCGTATGTCGCCCGTGATTTTTACGCCGGGCACGAGGTCATTCATTCTGTTTAAGGTCTTCAGGAATGTGGATTTTCCGCAGCCCGATGGTCCTATCAGGGCTGTGATGTTTTTCTCTTTTATATTTATGTTTATATCCTTCAGGGCTTCATGCTGGCCGTACCAGAGGTGCATGTCCTTTACGGTGATTATGTCGCTCATATCTTTCTCCTCCTATTGAAGTATTTCGCTACGAGTGTAGCGGACAAATTTATGATAAGTGTCAGCATCATCAGTATTGCGGCAATTGCGAAGGCTACTCCGAATTCGCCCTGTTCCTTTGCGTATACGTAGAGGGCTACGGTCAAGGTAGCGCCCGCGCTCGAAAGGCCCTCTGCAAGGCCATTCAGAGTATGCGCAAAGCCTGCCGTGAAAAGCAGCGCCGCCGATTCTCCGAGTACACGGCCGACAGACAATATGCAGCCTGTGATTACGCCGTCCACGCAGCCCGGAAGCACTACAGTGCGGATTACTCTCCACTTGCCCGCACCCAGGCCAAAGGCTCCTTCTCTATAGCTTTGCGGCACGGTCTTCAGACTTTCCTGAGTGGTACGCATAATGGTCGGAAGATTCATGATGACTAGTGTGAGCGCGCCTGCCAAAAGCGAGGTCTGCATATTGAGAAACTGGCAGAAAAACAGCATGCCCACAAGGCCGTATATAATAGAAGGAATGCCGGAAAGCGTCTCGGCCGCATATTCTATCACCTGCACGAGCTTCTTATTCGAAGCATACTCATTCAGGTAGATGGCAGCGCCCACGCCGAGCGGCAGTACAAATACAAGCGTCGCCAGCACTATGTACAGCGTGTTTAAAATATCCGGCAGTATTCCTATATTTTCGGAAAGATAGCTCGGCGAGGTCGAAAGCAGCGTCCATGTGATATTCGGAATGCCTTTTGCAAGTACATATATTACCAGAAAGAGGACAAGGGCCGAGGTCAGGAGAGTCGCTGTCCACATAAGCGCCTTCATAGTGCCTATATATAATTTTCTTTCTTTTGACATATTACCTTTCAACATTTTAATTCTCTCTCCTTTCCTACCTGTCCTTGTCTCTCTTCAAGAAGAAGTTGAGAGCGGCATTTATAAGCATTATAAAGAGGAAGAGAACCAGTGCGATAGAAAAGAGCGCCTGCCTTTGAAGTCCCGCGGAATACGACATTTCACTCGCGACAGCCGTCGTAAGAAAGCGCACACTTTGAAAAAGGCTCGGCATATTCGCTACATTTCCTGATACCATCATAACCGCCATCGCCTCTCCTATCGCTCTGCCCACACCGAGTACGACCGCCGCGGCGATTCCGCTTTTGGCTGCAGGTACAGATACCTTGAAGTAGGTCTCTATCGGAGTAGCTCCGAGGGCAAGTGAGGCATCCTCATATTCCTTCGGCACTGCCTCAAGAGATGTCATTGAAACTTTTATAATAGAAGGAAGTATCATGATGGCAAGCACTATGATGGCTGCCAAAAGGCTTGCTCCGTCCGGCACATTGAATACCTTTCTGATTCCCGGCACAAGCACCAGCATGCCCACAAGGCCGTATACTACGGAAGGAATGCCCGCAAGCAGGCTCACCGCCATTTCCATAAACACCTTCACCCTGGAAGATGCAAGCTTCGCAAGATATACCGCAGTCAGGAAGCCGACAGGCACGCCGATTATGATAGCTCCCGCTGTACCGTATACACTTGTCAATATAAATGGCAATATCCCGTATTGCGGCTCAGCCGCCGTGGATGCCCAGGTCTTTCCGAAGAGGAATTTCACAAAGCCGATCTCGCGTATCGCCGGTATGCCGGAGATTATCAGATATACTGAAATCAGAAGCACAAAGCCCACCGTGACAAGTCCCAGCACGAGGAAAATTCCATGTATTATATTTTCAAACAATCTTTGCCTATTTTTCATATGCTTTACCTTTCAACAGTGAAGATAAAGGAGGCGACTCCCGAAAGCGCCTCCCCCAAAGCCCTTAAATTTAGTTTGCGGAAACTGCGCCGGCTGCCGAAATGATGTCGGCTGCTTCCGCGGAGGTCACGTAGTCGAAGAACTTCTGTGCTGTCTCAGAAAGCTCTGCGCCATCCTTTGTAACGAGTACGAACGGGCGCTGTACTACGTAGGAGCTATCCTTTACTGTATCCTCAGATGGAGCGATGCCGTCTACGGATACTGCCTTTACTGTGTCCTTTACAGAAGCAAGTGATGCATAACCGATTGCGTCCGGATTCCGTGAAACCGTTGCGATTACGTCGCCTGTGGATGTGAGCTCCTGGCGATACCGGCATGCGTCTTCTGTACCTGTGATGGATTCAAAGCCGTCTCTTGTGCCGCTGCCTGCTTCACGTCCGATGAGTACGATCTCTGCGTCATTTCCGCCTACCTGGCTCCAGTTTGTGATTTCGCCTGTGTAGATCTTTGCGATATCCTCAAGCGAAAGGTCTTCTACAGGATTTTCAGGGTTTACGATGATTGCGATACCGTCGTATGCAAGTGCTGTCTCCGTAAGTCCCTGTGATTTTTCTTCATCCTTTAAGCTTCTGCTGGAAAGTCCTATGTCGCAGCGGCCTTCGGAAACTGCCTGGATTCCGGAGCCGGAGCCTGTCGGGTTGTATGTGAATGTTGTGCCTTCGTTTTCAGCCATAAAGGACTCGCCGAGAGCTCCGATGACCTTTTCTATCGATGTGGAACCGTCTGTCGATACGCTTCCGCCTGCGGCCGCGCTCTCATCTGTCGCAGCGCCTTCGCCGTTTCCGCCGCCGCAGCCCACAAGCATCGCCATGCTGAGCACGCCTACGAGTAACAAACTGCTTATTTTCTTCATCTTCATTTTTGAAATCCCCCTTCATTTCATTTGTTTTTTCTTTCTTTCGTTCTTACAGTTATTATGATACAGGCGCTTTGTAAAATGAAAAAGGCGGCTTTTGTAAAATCGGTGTCAAATGTTCGGCCTAGACCTACCTGCGTGACCGAATCGACTTGCACATGGTCCCTCGGGCAGCTTAGGCCTCACTGCGTATTTAAAGCTTGGATGTCTCGCAGAGAGCATACGCCTCGCAGCATATTAGAAGACTTTCATGCATCTCGCCGGTTTTGCGCTGCTCGTCACAAGGGCCTGCAGACAGCTACCGCCCCAAAGCTTCCTTGCAACAAATAGTTTGATAAAGTATGATGTTTCAAACTCACAAGACCTTGAAGCTTTGGGGCTACAGCTGTCTTTGACCTGGTG
>CAVHIG010000056.1:0-10805 GCA_963636105.1 Anaerovoracaceae bacterium | reverse complement strand
ATATTTTAAAATTTTTTATTTGTACCCACAATGGCAGCCAAAATTACAATGGAGCATACTATCTGCAATCCGTTTATCGGTTCCTTTAATATGAAAAACCCGGCAAGCAGCGTTATTACAGTCCCTGCACAGCCAAAGACACTGACCTTTACCGCTTCGAGATATTTCATAAGATGGGAATTGATAAGTGTAGTCAGCATAGTGCAGGCTATTCCCAGGTAAAGGATTGCTATTACAAATCCGGGCTTGCTTATAGGAGCAATTACGCCCGCTAAATCTCCATTTGCAGCTCCGTATATCATTATTACAACTAAATAGAGGACAAATCCAAAGCCGCAGGAGGCAAAGCTTATCTCCGCGGGCGAATATTCATTTCTTATCCATCTTATGTATACCACATTTGCGGCCATTGAAAGTGCTGAGAGAAAAATCAAAAGCACACCCCTCGCGTCCACCGCCGAAACACCGCCGTTTCCGCAAAGGGAGATAAATGCCGCAGCGAAAATCGCCGCAAGGACGCAAAGTCTCTGGGTGATGCTCGGCTTTTCTTTCAGGGCAAATTCCGCAATGAGCATGGTCAGCGCAGGCTGGGCTGCCATGATGATGCCCGCTTCCACAGATGAGGAGTATAGCAAGCCGAAAAATTGGAAGCCGAAAAAACCACCGGCATATAAGGCAGCCGGCACGAGCAGTGGCCTCAGCTTTTTCCCTCTGAAATTGAGCTTCACTATTTTAAAAGCTGCAAGCACCACGGCCATCGCAAAGGCTACCGCGAATCTGTAAAAGAGCGATTCTATCGGCGCCGCATATCGCAATGCTCCCTTCACTGCAAGAAATGAGAAGCCCGTAGTTATTGCAAATATGGCCGCAACTAAGTATACTTTTATTCCTGTCTTCTTTTCCATCTTTTTCCTCAAATCTTATGCGCCTTGCGAGTTTAAAGGCTATGCCTTCTTATAATCATTTATAGCCTCTAAAAATGCCTTGCCGTATTTCGCGGCCTTGCTTTCACCGATTCCGTAGACCTCAAGCAGCTCTTCCTCGGTGCTTGGCATTTGCACACACAGAGCCTTGAGTGTGGCGTCTCCGAAAATTACAAATGGCGGCACACCATTTGTCCGCGCTATCTTCATCCGCAATTTGCGCAGAATATCAAACAGCTGCGCGTCTACATCGCCTTCAGGGAAAGCAGCCGCGCCCTTCGCTTGCTTCCTTTGCAGCCCATCACCAGACAGCTTGCCAGACTTCAGGCTTTCTTTCGGCACTCTTATCCTTATCCTATCTTTATTTTTCTCAAAATCGTATGCCTTTTGAGTTATTTTCAATATGGGATATTCGCTTCCCTCGGAGGCGAGATAGCCCTCCTCAAGCATTCCCGAAATCAGCTGTTCTATGCTTTTTTCTGTGTAGGCGCTCATAGAGCCATAGGTTTTCAGCCTATCCAGGCCAAATTTCAGAATCGCCTCCGCCTGGCTTCCCTTCAAGGCCCCGCAAATCTTCTTCCTACCATATCTCTGCCTCGACTCATAGATGCAATTCAAAATCTTCCTCGCATCCTCCGTAATATCGCGGTACTCAAACTCTCCCAGACAGCTCCCGCAGTTTCCGCAGCGGAAACTGCCCCGTTCCCCGAAATAATTCAGTATGTACTCGCGCAGGCAGTCCTTTGTCGTTGCGTAGAAGGTCATGTATTTCAGGCGCTCAAAGTCCTTGTCTCTGACTGCCCTTTGCTCTTCTTCGCTTAGATCCGGGTTTGGCTCACTGTTTTTTATAAGCCACTTTGCCAATTCCACGTCTCTTGCGGCGTAATATAGGATGCAATCGGCCTTTTCTCCGTCTCGCCCTGCCCTTCCGGCTTCCTGATAGTAGGCCTCCATGCTCCTTGGCATGCTGTAATGAATCACAAAGGAGACATTGGACTTGTCGATGCCCATGCCAAATGCGTTTGTGGCTACGATTACGGGCTTCCTGTCATATACAAAATCTTCCTGATTTGCCTTTCGCTCCATCTCCGAAAGACCCGCGTGATATCTGGTCGCCTCTATGCCGCGAGCGCAAAGCAGGGTGCAGACCGATTCTACATCCTTGCGTGTGGCACAGTAGACGATTCCGGACTTATTTTCGTATTTTTTTAAGTCCTTCAAAAGCTCCATGTCCTTATTTTTCACATTCCTCACTTCAAAATAGAGGTTTGGGCGGTTGAAGCCGGTTACCGTGAGCTTTGGATGCTGCAGACTCAGAAGTTCGATGATGTCGTCCTTTACGCGCTTAGTGGCAGTCGCTGTGAAGGCTCCCACCACCGGCCGTTTCCCAAGATTTGCTATGAATTCTTTTATTTTTAAATAGCTCGGTCTGAAATTCTGCCCCCACTGGGAGACGCAATGTGCTTCATCCACAGCCACAAGAGGAATCTCTATTTTTTCGCAAAGTTCCAGAAATCTGTCAGTCAAAAGACGTTCCGGCGCCACGTAGATGATTTTGTAGCTGCCACTGGCCGCATAATACATTGTTTTGTTGTAATCATTGTAGCTTAGGGAGCTATTTATGAAGGCTGCCGAAATACCCATTTGATTGAGAGCTGTGACCTGGTCTTGCATGAGCGAGATGAGCGGCGAGATGACGATTGTCGTACCGGGCATCAGCATTGCGGGGATTTGGTAACACAGTGACTTTCCGCCACCGGTAGGCATGATGCCCAGGACGTCTCTTCCTGCCAGAAGTGAATCTATGATCTGCTCCTGCCCTTCCCTAAAACTTTCGTAGCCGAAGTATCTTTTTAGGATAGCCAGTGATTCCTTTGAGCCGGCGAATTTTTCGCATTCTGATTTTTCGTATATTGTATTATTATACATTATTGTCTTATTCTCCCATACGGATATTTTTTCCTAAAGAAATGATGCATTACCGGCATCATTTCGGCTCCTTTTTAAAACAAGTCTATACCATCGCCGGTCTAAAAGCAAGAAAAATCGCCCGGGACCGGCTCACGGGCGATTTTCTCGATATTCTCTCTACGCATACGCAGGCACTTCCGGAAAACCGGGACAGCCGGGCTGTTTCCGCAAAATCGCAAAATCTTTTTTGCCATTTTTCTGCAAAATCGCAAAATGTCAATAAATTTTTAGCCCCTTGACGATTTTATTATACGGAGAGTAAAATTGTAGGCAGGAAGTGAGGAATAGATATCAAAAATGAAACTTAGCGAAATGTCAACAAGAAAAACGGTCCTGCTCCTTGCGTGGCCTGCCATTTTGGAGCAGATTATGCAGACGATGGTGAGCTACGTAGATATGGCGATGGTAGGCAGTATGGGAGTCAACGCTGCTGCGTCCGTGACGGTAAATACAAGTCTGATCTGGATGATAAACGGGATTATTTCCGGACCCGCGACAGGATTTTCAGTTTTGACCGCGACGGCAGTCGGTCAGAAAGATCCGGAAAAAGTCAAAAGGATTATGAGGCAGGCAATTATCGTCATGCTGCTTTTAGGAATTGTGATGTTTCTGCTAATCGAAGGTCTGGCACAATTTTTTGCAAGGCTTATGGGAGCGGAACCCGAAATCATTCCGGATGCAAAAGCTTATCTGATGATTATCGGTTTTGGAATCCCGTTTCAGATTTTGCTGTCATTTTGCAGCGGAATAATACGCGGTATGGGCGACACCAAAACACCTATGCTTTACAACATTTCCTTTAATCTTATCAATATCGTACTGAACTATTTGCTGATTTATCCGGCTGGCAGCGTAAAGCTGATGGGCTTTTCCGTAAAAACCATCGGACTGGGCCTTGGGGTGAGTGGTGCGGCTCTCGGGACGACTGGCGGAGCGCTAATCGTCGGAATTTTGATGCTGCGGGTTCTCTTTTCAAAGCGCCGTGAAATCTCCATTACAGTGAAAGGAGACTATCATGTCAGCAAGCCTATTATGCGTCAAATGCTGAACCTAAGTATTCCACTGGTATTTGAGCGCATCAGTATTTCATTTGGTCAGACACTGACGGCGGCATTGGCGACAGGGCTTGGAACGGCTGCATTGACAGCACATCAGCTTGCAAATACAGGCGAATCCATATGCTATATGCCCGCATTCGGCTTTGGAATTGCGGTTACAACTCTGGTTGCACAGTCGGAAGGAGCCGGAAGAGCGGACTTGAAGAAGGAATATTCAAAGCTGTGCATGGTGTATGATTTAGCTATCATGTGCACGATGGCAACTTTGATGTACATATTTGCGCCTCAGCTTATGAGCTTTTTTATCGCCGATGCAGCAGTAATCAATGCAGGAGCTGCTCTTCTGCGCATACAGGCCTTCGCGGAGCCGTGCCTGGCAATCAACTATGTTGCGACCGGAATTATGAAGGGTGAAGGTGACACAAAATGGCCGTTTTTGATTGCGATTATCGGTATGTGGGGAGTCAGACTGCCTCTATCTTTTCTCTTTATCAAAGGCTTGGGCCTCGGTCTGAATTTCCTTTGGGTTGCGATGGCATGCGACTGGCTGTGCCGAGCTGTAATATGTATGGTACGCCTGAAAAAAAACGCCTGAGTGCAAAACTCGGGCGTTTTTTCATATATGCTTCATATGCTTCTTTCACAGCAGCCTTTCGGCAAAGGCCTTTGCGTGCTGCGCTTTTTCTTCATTCATAAATTCTGTATTGTATCCGAGATGGCGCTCGCAAAGCATCCCAATATAATTAAGCTGTGAATGCCTGCAATAACGCTTGACTCCTTCTTCCCAAAGATCCGCGCCTTTTTCAGGACGATAACCACATGTAGTGAGCAGCGCTACAGCTTTTCCTGCCCACAGCGACGGACCTCTTTCATCGCCATAATACATATTCATGGCATATACCAGCCTATCCAAAAGAGCCTTCATCGGCGCGGTACAATACCAGCTATAGATAGGCGTCGCAAGCAAAATCAAATCACTGTCCATTATAGCATTCGCAACAGTCATAAAATCATCATCATGCACGCACTCTACAGCTTCCCAATTTTTCTGACATGCTCTGCATGCCAGGCAGGGCTTTATATCCATATCATACAAATCAAAGGAATTCACTTCACAGCCTGCCTTTTCAAGAGTATCCACCACTATCTTGACAAGCGCATTCGTATTCCCATTTTTGCGCGGACTTCCCTTCAACACGCAAATTTTTTTCATTCGATCAAATCCTCTTAAAAATCAAACACCAACAAACATTTTATATCCTAAAATCCAAGTCCAAAGGTATCCTTTACTCTCTTCATGGTCTTTGCGGAAATTGCGTTTGCTTTCTCAGCGCCGTCGCGCAGCACCTGCTTGAGTTCGTCGGATTTTCTGATTTCTTCAAAGCGCGTCCTTATAGGTCTCAAAGCGTCTATCGTAACCTCGACAAGATCCTTCTTCAAATCTCCGTAACCATGACCCTCATATTCCTTTTCAAGTGACGGAATATCTTTTCCTGAAAACGCACTATAGATCGAAAGCAGATTGCTTACTCCCGGCTTGTTTTCCGGATCATACTTTATGCATGATTCAGAATCCGTAGTGGCTCTCATTATAGACTTCTTAATCTTCGACTCCTCATCAAGAAGTGAAATCCTGCTGAAAGGATTCTCCGCGCTCTTGCTCATCTTGCTTGTCGGATCATCAAGCGCCATTATCCTCGCGCCGGCCTTCATAAACCTGCCCTCAGGCACCTGAAATACCTTCTTGTCAAATCTATTATTTATTCTGATCGCAAGATCACGGCAAAGCTCTATATGCTGCTTTTGGTCATTTCCTACAGGCACTATATCAGTGTCATAAAGCAATATGTCCGCTGCCATGAGTACAGGATAAGTAAATAAGCCTGTCGGCGCAGATTCCCTTCCCCTACTCTTATCCTTAAACTGCGTCATTCTCGAAAGCTCGCCTGTGTAAGAGCTGCAAGTCAAAATCCACGAAAGCTCCGCATGTCCCGGAACATCTGACTGCACAAATATTGTGGCTTTCTTAGGGTCGAGTCCTATCGCCATATAAAGAGCCGCAACATCAAGATTGTAGGCGCGTAACTCCTTTGGATCCTTTGGTACCGTAATAGAGTGCATATCCACTACACAATAAAAGCATTCGTTTTCATCCTGAAGCTCAACAAACTGCCTGAGAGCACCGAGATAATTTCCTATATGTATATTTCCAGTAGGCTGCACGCCAGAAAATACTCTTTTCATTTTCTCTCCTTCTTCGCCAAAAGCGGCAAAATACAAATATGGCTATTTTTAAAATTTATCTTACTCAGTGAGCATTGACATCTGTTCATCTGCGGTATCATCTTCTTTTTCAGTATTATCATCCGCAGAAGAGTCGGAATCTTCATCGTCCTTTATGACCTTGGCCATAGCGATGATATTTGTCTCATCCTCAACCTTCATTATCTTGACGCCCTGTGTCGCCCTGCCGAGCTTTGAAATTTCATTTGCCTTGATTCTGATGATTATACCCTCAGAATTTATCAAAAGTATTTCATCATCCTCATTTACGACCATAGCGCCTATAAGCTCACCGGTCTTCTTAAACTTCGCCTTATCGTAGGTCAAAAGTCCCTTGCCGCCGCGCTCCTGAATCTTATAATCTTCCACAGGCGTGCGCTTTCCGAAGCCGTTTTTCGTAACAACAAGAAGCTCCTCACCAGGCTCTACAAGCTCCATAGCCACAACCTCATCATCTTTTTCAAGCTTTATAGCTCTTACACCGCCGGCAGTCCTTCCCATAGGACGCACATCTTCCTCAGAGAAGCAGATGCACTTTCCGTTCTTTGTAACAATGATGACATTATTTTTTCCGGTAGTCTGCTTGATGCCTATAAGCTCATCGTCGTCATGCAATTTTATAGCGATGAGTCCAGTCTTTCTGTTTGTATCAAATTCAGAAATTGCCGTCTTTTTTATCGTACCCTGCTTTGTCACAGCTATCAGATACCTGTTCTCTTCAAATTCCTTGATAGGAATAACTGCGGAGATTCTCTCCCTTTGCATGAGATTCAGGAAGTTTATGATAGGAGTACCCTTTGCGGTCCTTGTAGCCTCAGGAATTTCGTAAGCCTTTATCTTGTGCGCTTTTCCTGTATTTGTAAAGAACATCAAATAATCATGAGTAGATGTCATTATCAAATCCTTTACAAAATCATTTTCTCGCGTAGTAAGACCTGCGATGCCCTTGCCGCCTCTCTTTTGAGTCTTGTATGTATCAGCAGATACTCTCTTTATGTATCCGAGGTGAGTCAAGGTAACGGCGACACTTTCCTCCTCAATGAGGTCTTGCTCATCAAATTCGGTAGCGTCAGCTACTATCTTTGTCTTTCTCTCATCTCCCCACTTTTTCTTTATCTCAAGAAGCTCATCTTTAATAACGCCCATGAGCATTTTTTCGTCAGCTAAAAGCTGCTTATAATAAGCAATGAGCTTCATAAGCTCTTCGTATTCCTTTTCAATCTTTTCTCTTTCCAAACCCTGCAGCCTTGCAAGCCTCATATCGAGAATTGCCTGTGCCTGAATTTCAGAAAGACCGAAGCGCTCCATCAATTTCGATTTTGCGTCATTGTAGCTTGAGCGTATTATCTTTATTATCTCATCTATGTTGTCCAAAGCTATGCGCAAGCCTTCCAAAATGTGAGCCCTCGCCTCTGCCTTGCCAAGGTCAAACTTTGTCCTTCTTGTCACAACATCTTTCTGATGCTTCAGATATTCGAAAAGTATATCATAAAGGTTGAGCACCTTTGGCCTGCCATCCACGATAGCAAGCATTATCATGCTGATAGTCTCCTGCATCTGAGTATGCTTATAGAGCCTATTTAAAGTAATTTGCGGATTTGCATCCCTCTTAAGCTCAATAACTATACGCATACCCTTACGGCTGGATTCATCGCGTATCGCTGATATACCTTCTATCGTCTTTGCCTTTACAAGCTCCGCCATTTTTTCAATAAGACGAGCCTTGTTTACCTGATAAGGAATCTCTGTAACGACAATCTGATGCTTGCCGCCGCTCATTTCCTCAATCTCAGCTACAGCACGCACCACTATCTTGCCCTGGCCTGTTCTGTAAGCCTCGCGCATTCCGCCCTTGCCCATAATAGTGGCACCGGTAGGAAAATCAGGTCCCTTTATTATTTTTATAAGATCATCTACGGTACAATTTTCATCATCAATCATCTTGACAGTGCCGTCTATGACCTCACAAAGATTATGTGGAGGAATAGATGTAGCCATACCTACAGCGATACCATTTGAGCCATTTACCAGCAGATTCGGAAACCGCGCAGGCAGTACAACAGGCTCCTTTTCCTCGCCATCGAAGTTGTCTATAAAATCTACGGTATCCTTTTCTATGTCGCGAAGCATCTGAAGCGCAAGCGGCGTCATACGAGCTTCTGTATAACGCATAGCAGCTGCTCCGTCTCCGTCCACCGAACCGAAATTTCCGTGACCGTCTACCAGCGTGTATCTTATATTAAAAGGCTGAGCCAATCTGACCATTGCATCATATATGGAGCTGTCACCGTGAGGGTGATACTTACCCATTACCTCACCGACGATACGCGCCGATTTTTTGTGAGGCTTATCCGGAGTAACTCCAAGCTGGCTCATTCCGTAAAGTATTCTTCTATGTACAGGCTTGAGTCCGTCTCTGACATCAGGAAGAGCACGACCTACGATTACACTCATAGCATAATCTATATATGAATTTTTCATCTCGTCATGAATCTCGCTCTGTATCATTTTCTGGTCTTCTAGTAAATTCATATTATTCTTCCCCCTTCCTTAAATGTCAAGTGTAGCATATACCGCATTATCTTCTATAAATTTCTTTCTTGGCGGTACCTTATCTCCCATAAGTATTGTGAAGATTTCATCTGCAGCTGTAGCATCCTCAAGTGTGATCTGCTTCAAAATTCTATGCTCAAAATCCATAGTCGTATCCCAAAGCTGCTCGGCATCCATTTCGCCAAGGCCCTTATATCTCTGAATATCAGCCTTACCCGGAGTATTCGCAAGCTCTGCCATCAGCTTATCCTGCTCAGGCTCGGAATAAGTATAATAAATCTCTTTGCCCTTTTTCGTCTGAAACAGCGGAGGAGTAGCCGCATATACATAGCCCTGCTCTATGAGCGGAGTCATGTATCTATAGAAGAATGTCAAAAGCAGCGTCCTTATATGAGCACCATCGACATCGGCATCCGTCATAATTATTATTTTATGGTATCTCAGCTTTTCTATATTGAAATCAGTACCTATTCCGCAGCCAAAAGCCGTGATCATATTTTTTATTTCTTCGGAATTGAGTATCTTATGCAAAGGCGCCTTCTCTACATTGAGAATTTTACCTCGCAGCGGAAGTATTGCCTGGCGTTTTCTGTCTCTGCCGTCCTTTGCGCTGCCGCCGGCGGAATCTCCCTCGACAAGGAAAATTTCCGAAAGAGCGGGATCTTTTTCAGAGCAATCGGCAAGCTTTCCCGGAAGAGCGATGCTGTCGAGCACGTTTTTTCTCCGTGTAAGATCTCTTGCCTTTCTGGCTGCTTCCCTTGCGCGCGCCGCTCTCATGCATTTTTCAAGTATAACTCTCGCCTGCGCGGGGTTTTCTTCGAGAAACGCCGTGAGATTTTCGCTTGTGCTAGTGTCCACAAAGCCGCGAATTTCGCTGTTTCCAAGCTTTGTCTTTGTCTGTCCCTCAAATTGAGGCTCGGTAAGCTTTACGGATATGACAGCAGTCATACCTTCTCTTACATCCTCACCTGAAAGAGGAGCGTCATTGTCCTTTAAAAATTTGTTTTTCTTTGCATAATCATTGAATACTCTTGTGATTGCGGTTTTAAATCCTATAAGATGAGTACCACCTTCTGTAGTATTTATGTTGTTTGCATATGAAAGTATGAGCTCATTGTAGCGATCTGTATATTGAAAAGCTACCTCGACCTCAAGATTCTTTTTTATAACCTCGAAATATACAATATCCTGATGTATTGATTCTTTATTTCTGTTTAGAAATTTTACAAATTCCTTTATACCACCTTCGTAGTGGAAGGTCTCGTTTTTCTTCTTGCCTTCTCTTTCATCCTTGAGCGTAATCTTTATGCCCTTATTCAGGAAGGCCATCTCACGCAATCTATGCTCAAGTGTCTCATAATCAAAGACAGTATCTTCAAATATTTCAGGATCAGGCCAGAAGGTACTTTTTGAACCGGTTTTTCTGGATTCGCCTATTTCAGTCAGAGGAGAAGTTGTTTTTCCTCGCGAATATGTCTGCTTGTATATCTTGCCGTTTCTCTTTATCTCTACTTCCATATTTGTAGAGAGAGCATTTACAACGGACGCGCCTACGCCGTGCAGACCGCCGGATACCTTATATCCTCCTCCGCCAAACTTTCCGCCGGCATGAAGCACTGTATGTATAACTTCAACAGCCGGAATTCCAAGCTTAGGATGCTTATCCACAGGCATACCCCTTCCGTCATCCTCTACCACGATGGAATTGTCCTTTTGTATAGTGACATTTATGGTCTTACAGAAACCAGCAAGTGCCTCATCTATACTGTTGTCCACTATTTCGTAGACAAGATGATGCAGACCCCTCGGCCCTGTAGTACCTATATACATACCCGGCCTTTTTCTGACCGGTTCAAGTCCTTCAAGAACCTGAATTTGCTCAGCATTGTATTGCTGCTGCTCTACGTTTGGTGCCATAAATTTTCTTTCTCCTTTTTACACTGTGTGAAACCAAAGCAAAATTTATGTACTTTGGTTATATATATACTCATAAATTTTTCATTACAAGGGATTAGAT
>CAVHIG010000055.1:0-11678 GCA_963636105.1 Anaerovoracaceae bacterium | reverse complement strand
CAGTGAAATATGTACGGCTAGTAACCTTACCGTCCCAATATACGTTTGCCTTGGACATAACTTCCAAATTCTTGAGTTTTTCAGCTACCATCAATTTCTCCTTTCTACTACAATATAATTATGTTTACTAATTATGCTTCCTTGTGCGCCGGCACTTCCGAGGCAGTTTCCGGTATTCTTCCTTCTTTGAAGGATTTGATAACGATCGCCACAAAGATTACGATGCCTGCGATACCGATGAGCGGATAGATGAAGTTTACAAGCTGGCTGAGCGGAATAATCGAAGCTACGGATACACCAAATACTGCCAGAACTATAACGATTATAGCCTGCTTCTTTGTGCGATCCTCTGCAAAGCGACGACCTACTGCCCAAAGATAACCTGTGATTGTTGTAAATACACCCAAAAGTATTATGATTGAGAAAGGCAGTGCCAGAGCCGGCAGCATGTTCTGAATAGCCGCAAGCATAGGAACCTGTGCCTTCATCTCAGCGATGAAATCCATATTGAAAATTATAGTGAAAAGTACCATGCAAAGGCCTATGCAGAAGAAAAGTGTAGAAGCAAAGGCGCCACCGACGATTTCCTTCTTATTCTTGCAGCGATAGCCGAGGGATACGCTGAATGCAAGACCCAGTGTGATATATGCACCGATAAGTGAGATGATAGATACGACAGGGCTGTCTATATTCATGAACTTTGCCTGAAGGAATATTCCGTCATCTACATATTGCTGAACGTTCTTCTGTGCCTCCATAACAGTAGTATCGTTTGTGCAGAAGCAATATACTCCTGTAAACATCAAGATAATTATTATGAGCACTCCGATAAATCCAAGTACATCTGTAACCTTCTCAAGGCCAAGACATACAACGATTACCGATACAATGCCCATAATCAGCGTACCTACCCATACCGGGATTCCCAGATACTGGTTTACCGTAGCTCCGCTTCCGGCAAACATAATGAGTGTGCTGAGCGCGATGGACAGAGTGCAAAAGATATCAAGCACTATGCCCAGACCCTTGCCGCAGTAATAGCTGTATGAGTCATTCGGATTCGGGAATCTTTGAATGTATCCCGTTTTAAAGGAACCATAGCAAAACGCAAACATCAGGATAAATGTCAATATAGGTAAAATAAAAGGATAATTGCCGCCCCACGATGCATAATACTGTAATGTTTCCTGACCGGATGCAAAGCCCGCGCCGATACAATATGCCGCATAGGCTCCACCGATGGTAAGAACTGTCTTCCAGCTCATCTTGCTTTCCATAAAAGCCTCCTTTTCTTGCACATTCTTGCTCGTTCTTGCACGAAGAACTATGCGCATCATTTCGATTCAATAATACTACCATTACAATAATTTTGATATCTTTTCTCCAAAAATGCAACTTCTAAAGTTGTATCGGCTCACTTACCTTAAGCCTTTTTTGAGTGATGATATCTCTCACCGGTGATATTATTATCATATACTGGAATCGATTCTTTTGCAACACCGTTTTCCCAGTATGTGAGAAAGTTATAAATATTTTTTTCACGATTCTGATAATTATAAATAGCATTCGATATTCTTTCACTACCTTTACCTTAAGAGCTTGCATTCTCTCAGATTTCATAACTTGCATATTTATCTTACATTTTGCCTTGCATTCTGCGCGTCTTTACCTTATAATGAGCTTGCTGTACAACAGCAATTCTCATTAAATGGCAGGGGTATCTACATATATGAAATTATCTGATTCTACAATTGAAACTTTGATCAAGCAGATCACTATCGAAAAGAAATATCAGCCGGGAGACAAGCTTCCAAACGAAGCGACTCTCGCAAAGGACCTCGGTGTGAGCCGCAGCACACTCAGAACGGCTGTGCGCTATCTGGTCGGCCAGGGGGTACTGGAGATAAAAATTGGCGTAGGCACATTTGTATCTCAAAACTCAAGCATCGACAAGGACTATGGCCTTGGCAATTTGCAGCATATCAAGATGAAGATGCGCGACCTCTACGAGCTCCGTCTGATACTGGAGCCTCAGCTCGCCTACTACGCGGCCTTGCGCGCCACGGACGAGGAGCTAGAGGAAATTCTCAATCTCGGTTCAAAGCTTTTGAAGCACGAAATCGCCGGCAAGGATGATACCGAGGGCAATCGCCAATTTCACGACGCCATTGCTCGCGCCGCGCACAACGAATTTGGTGCTCAGCTTGCAAGCATTTTAAATGACGCGCTCGCCAAGGCCTTTGTCCGCGCCGATTTCCACCAAAGAATCGAGGACTTCAGCACCGACCATCAGCTCATCATGGACTATCTCTCAAGGCGCGACGCCGATGGCGTAAAGCTCGCGATGGATCTCCACATGAAAAACTCCGTAAATTTCTACCATCTCACAGAACAATCAGAGAAGCAGCAAAAGACAGCAAACTGAGATTTTTGAGCTTATATATAGCAAAGCTCCGAAATCTATGTTAAAATATCCACGAGCAGATATTTTATAGTTTCAAGTTTTACAGTTTTATGAGGAGAAAAATATTATGGTCTACGAACGCAGATACCTCAGAAATATGAACACATTCAATCTGGCAGAATTTGCAAAGCTAAAGGAATCCAAAGTATGTATCATAGGTTGCGGTGGTATCGGTGGTTATGCGATAGAAATGCTTGCAAGGCTTGGCATCGGCTACCTGAGAGTAGTGGATGGCGATACATTCGATGAGACAAACCTAAACAGGCAGCTTTTCTGTGACGAAACAAATCTCGGAGAATCAAAAGCCGAGGCAGCCATGGAGAGAGTGCACCGCGTAAATTCCGAGGTTGATATACATCCCGTAAAGGAATACATTACAGAAGAAAATTGCCGCAGAATAATAAGCGGCTGTGACATAGTAGTAGAAGCGCTCGACAATATGAGCGTAAGAAAAATGCTTGCAAAGGCCTGTGCGGAGGAAAATATCCCGATGGTACATGGAGCAATGGCAGGCTGGTACGCGCAGGTGGCCGTCATCGCCCCCGGCGACAACACCCTAAATAAAATCTACCCCTGTGACAAGGACAAGGGCGCCGAAAAGGAACTCGGCAATCCCGCCTTCACACCGGCGCTTGTAGCATCCCTCGAAGTTACCGAAGCAATAAAGGTACTTTTGCATAAGGGCGTATCACTTGAAAGCAGAATGCTATCCATAGACCTGCTTCTTCAGGAATACGACGTCTTTAGAGTATGAGTCAGGGAAGCTTTAGCCCCAAAGCTTCGAGTTTATAAAACTATAATACGAATCTAGGAAGAGAGGAAAAGTATGCAATTATTCGATCTACATTGTGATTCAATCGAAAGCTTCAAAGAGAAAAACGCGGACTTTCTCTGCCCGGACACGCAATTTTCCCTGCGCGAGCTGAGCAAATTCAAGCGCCTTTGCCAGACCATGGCAGTATTTATCCCGGACAGACTCAGAGGCGAGGCCGCGCTCCAGTTTTTCAACGAGCACAAGCAATATATGGACATGCTTCTCGAAAAACAGCCGCAGCTTGCCGAAAAGGTATGGGCAGCAGGCGATGTTGAGAGGATTACAAATAGCGGAAAGTGCGCAGTCATACTTTCAGTTGAGGGCGGCGCAGCGCTCGCGGGCAGGCTCGAAAACGTGGACTACCTGGCAGACTGCGGCGTCAAAATGATGACACTCGTATGGAACGGCGAAAACGAGCTCGCCAGCGGCCATAATACAGAAAAAGGCTTCACAGACTTCGGCAGACAGGCTGTGGCACGCATGGAAGAGAAAGGCATAATTGTCGATGTCTCCCACCTCAACGACCGTGGTTTCTCAGAGCTTTGTGAATTCGCCACAAAGCCTTTCATCGCTACGCACTCAAATCTGCGCTCAGTATGCAGCCACAAGAGGAATCTGACCGAGCCGCAATTCGCCGAGATGGTAAAGCGCGGGGGCATCGTAGGTATAAATATCTACAAGAGCTTCCTTTCCGACGATGAAAAGGGCGATATAGACAGCATCTACAGGCACATCAGCCGCATGCTTGAGCTCGGCGGCGAAGACATAGTCGCTTGTGGAAGCGATTTCGATGGCGCCGACATCGACGAGACTCTCGATAGCCCGGTAAAATTCGCCTCGGTTGCGGAATATCTCCTGAAAAAGAACATCTCCGAATCCATAGTAAATAAGATTTTCTTCGAAAACGCGCTCCGCTTCTTCAAGGAGCTGGCATAGGCCGCGGAAACGGCGCCGTTTCCGCAAAAGCCAAAGCACCCGGGATTCCCGCAGTTTCCATAGCAAAAAAGGCAGCCTCGTCAGACTGCCTTTCTTTATTTATATCTATCCTTTTTACCCTTTTGTTTGTTTCTAAATATCTGCTGATACTCTTGCCTATAGTCCGGTGAATTTGCTTGTGGTCTTCCAGATTCCGAGCTTTTCGGCGCTCTTTATGAGCTCCTCGCGGAAGTCCGGATGCGCTATGCTGATGATGAGCTCCGCGCGCTGTCTCGTCGTCTTGCCCTTGAGATTTACAGCGCCATATTCGGTGACAATGTAGTGCGCAGCCATTCTCGGAGTGCTTACTATGCATCCCGGAACAAGTGTAGGGGTGATCGTGGAGATTACACGGCCGTCCTTGAGTTTTCTCGTGGAAGGCGTGCAAATGAAGCTTTTGCCACCCTTTGACTTGTATGCACCCAGGACAAAGTCAAGCTGGCCGCCCGTGCCCGAGAAGTGCTTTGCGCCTATTGTCTCTGAAGAAACCTGCCCGAAGAGATCCACTCCGAGGCAGCTATTTATGGAGACAAATTTATCCATTTGCGAAACAACCTCGATATCATTTACGAAATCTACCGGTGCGCCGCACAGAATCTGATTCTTATCTATCATCTCATAGAGCTCTCTTGCGCCGCCCGCGAATGTATAGACCATTTTGCCCTTCATAACGTTTTTATTTCCCGTGAGCTTTCCTGCCTTGTACAGATCATAGTAGGAATCTACCAGCATCTCTGAATGGCAGGAGAGATCCTTTACATCAGACTCGCAAAGCATGGAGCCTATGCATGTAGGAAGCGCTCCTATACCAAGCTGCAATGTGCTGCCGCTCTCTATAAGCTCTACAACCTTGCTTGAGATGAGCTTGTCTGTCTCAGAAGGCGCCTTTGTAGGCACAACTGTAAGAGGCTGGTTTGTGCCCTCTACTATGAAGTCTACATCCGCTATATTCAGCTCTGTCTGCAGTCCAAAGGCCACCGGCATATTTTCGTTCACCTCTACGATGACCATCTTGGAATGCTTTACAGCGCTTACTATATCTGCCACCTGCGGTCCGAGGTTGAAATTTCCAAACGCGTCCATAGGAGCGACCTGAATCATCGCAACGTCGAAGCCGTTTCCTTCCAATGCCCAATAGCTTGGGAGCTCTCTGAATTGCAGCGGAATGTACCAGCATCTGCCGTCATCGGCCATCTTTCTGTCAAAACCGCTGAAATGTCCGGACGCAAAGCGTATAGAATCATTCCCCTTGCTGGCTTCAAAGCACTTAAACGGTCCGTCCATGAAGCCTACAGTGCTGACAAATTCTAAGTCCTTAAGATCATTTATCCTCTTGGCAAGTGCCGCGTCCAGATCCTTGGCTACGCCCGCGCCAAAGCCCATGTAGATACGGTCGCCGCTTTTGACCTTTGCAGCCGCCGCATCGAGAGATATCAATTTGGATTTATATTGCTGTCCTATCTCGGAAAGTTTATACATTTTTACGTTCTCCATTCCGCCGCCCTTCATCGGCTCAAATTTTTATACATTTATCCTACCCGGGTCTCTGTAATACAGGCCCGAGCAGACAATTATTTCATTTCAGGATATGCCTTACGTACATACGCGTCGATTCTGCGTACAGCTTCCTTCAAATTCTCATCTGAGTTTGCAAATACGAGTCTGAGATAGCCCTCTCCCCCTGGGCCAAATGCAGTACCCGGTACGCATATTACTCTTGCGCCTGCTATCAGTTCCTCCGCAAATTCCTGTGAGCTCTTGCCGAAGGCCTTGATATTTACAAAAGCATAGAAGCTTCCCTTTGGTTTTGCGCAGCTGAATCCCGGGATGGCATTTATTCCGTCTACCAGGATGTCTCTGCGGCGTGTATACTCAGCAAGCATGGACTTTACGCACTCTGTGCTCTTGAGCGCCTCTGCGCAGGCTACCTGTGAAAAACTGGATACACAGGATACAAGTCCCTCCTGCAATGCCGCAAACTTCGGTGTATACGCGGCATCCGGAAGCAGAAGATATCCTACTCTCCAACCCGTCATCGAATATGACTTTGAGAAGCTGTTGAGTACTACGACATGATCTCTGACCTCGTCCACCTGAGCCATTGAATACGCAGTTACTCCATCATATACGAGCGCTTCATACGGCTCATCCGAGAATACCCACAAATCGTACTTCTTTACGATCTTTGCGACAGCCTCTACCTCTTCCTTGCTCATTACAGCACCTGTAGGGTTGCAAGGTGAATTCAGGATGATAGCCTTTGTCTTCGGTGTGATGCACTTTTCAACATCAGCAGCCGTCATATTGAAGCCGTTTTCCTCAAATGTAGGTACAGGCTTTGCAGTCATGCCTGCGATCATCGCCTGTCCATAATAATTTGCAAAGCATGGATCCGGTACAAGAATCTCATCTCCCGGGTTCAAAAGCGCAAGCATAGTCAGAGTCAGACCCTCAAGCGCTCCTACCGTAACTACTACGTTTGCAGCCTTGTATCCGTCCCAGTAGCTCTGGTACTTTGCGGCAACTGCCTGGCGCAGTACGTCGAGGCCGGCATTCGGGCTGTAGTGAGTGTAGCCCTCATCCAGTGCCTTCTTTGCAGCTTCCTTTATATAATCCGGTGTATCGAAATTCGGCTCACCGAGTGTAAGCGCGATTACATCATCATAACCGGCTGCCAGGTCAAACATCTTGCGAATACCCGAAGCAGGATACTTTTTCGCAAGCTCAGAAATACGCAGTTCCATATTTATCTCCTTCCCTTAGACATGCTATGCCGCCTATTGGCGGCATAGCAGAGGACAAAATTATTCTATTATATATTTTTACAAGCACACGTCTTCAAATTATTCGCCGCGGCTTACACCTGCGATAGCTGCCGCGAATTTCTTCTTCTGCTCAAGTGAAGAAAGCTTTGAGTACATTACCTTCTGAGCCTGTGGTGAGCCTGCGCCATGCATGGATTCTACAAGCGCTGTACCTCCGGTCATGTTCTCGATGAGACGACCTACGCGCATACGATCCTCTGTCGGCACGCTATCTACACCACGGAGATACTTATCTACATAGTGACCGATTTCAGGACTTCTCAGGTCGGACTCTGATGGCATTGTAGCCGTGATTCCTCCGCCTATATCCTGAGCGATTCTGTCGATTTCATAAATAAGCTGAGTAACATTGTGCTTTCCTACGTTTGCAAGAAGCGGATCTACGAAATAAGCGCCGGACGGAGTTCTTGTACCCTCGCAGGAGCACGCGATTGAGCATGCAAAGAGAGTTTCCGCCTTATGAATCATCTCATTGATCTTTTCCTTTATGTGGCTTGCCTTGCCATAGCCACTGTAATCAGCCATAAGAGCCGCAGCACCGATTACTACGTCGGATACGCCGCCCTTGCAGCCGCCATAATTTGCACGGTGATAGCATGCAAAACGCTCTACAAGAAGTCCGGAGAACTCAGTCTCACCGCACATAAATACTCTATCCCAAGGTACAAATACGTTTTCGAGTACTGTGAGGCACTCGCCGCCTACGATACCAAACTGAGCGTTGCCCTGGTCGATATCGCCCTCGCACTTACGATCGTCGTTTGTCTGGCGTCCGAAAATGTGGATTACGCCCTCTGCGTCTACAGGGATTGCGCAGCATACAGCATATTCAGCTTCCTCAGGCTTCATACCCATTGTAGGCATGATGAGCATTTCGTGGCTGTTTACCATACCTGTCATGTGAGCCTTTGCGCCGCGAACTATTATACCGTCCTCACGCTTCTCTACAACATGTACAAACATATCAGGGTCCTTCTGCTGACCCGGTCTAAGGCTTCTGTCGCCCTTTACGTCAGTCATAGCTCCTGCAACCATGATGTCATTCTCCTGTACGTATTCCAGGAACTTCTTGAATCTTTCATGATAGTTTGTGCCGTGTGCCTGGTCGATTTCATAGGAAACCGAGTAGGTCGTGTTCATAGCGTCGAAGCCTACGCAGCGCTGGTAGCATGTACCAGTCTTCTGTGAAATCATTCTAAGCATCTTTACCTTCTTCACGAGATCCTCAGTGGACTGGTGAATGTGGGTAAAGCGGTTGATTTTTTTGCCTGTGAGGTGCGATGTAGCTGTCATGAGATCCTCATAATCAGGATTGCATGCGAGCGCATATGTCATAGCAGCCGAATTTACATGTCCTCTGATAAACGGATGGTCAATAAGTGTCTTTGCGTCGAGAAGCTCGCCCTTAAGATATACCTTTATATTTCTGTCGCGCAGACTATCCTTGTATTCTTTTGCGTTTTTCATGACTATTCCCCTTTCTTGAGCCATTCAGTTCTTATGCGCTTCCAAGTCTCATCACGCTCTGCGATGATGCGAGCAAAGTCAGCCTCGTTGAGGTTTGTAAATCTGCTCTGCTTCTTCAGATATTCTTCTACGGAGGTGAATTCCTTCGGCTCCTTGTTCAGTGAGAACTTGCCGTTTTCGTACTCCGCAAGGTACCAAAGTCCGCAATCTACTGCTTCGCGGCCTATGTCTACTGTTACATCGGAAGCTGTACCCCAGCCTGTAGGACATGGAGCCATTACGTGGATGTAGGATGTACCATTTGTATTCATCGCCTTCTCTACCTTTGCGAGGTAATCCTCTGGATAGCCGAGTGACGCTGTTGCCGCATATGGAATACCGTGCGCAGCGACGATCTCAAACATACGCTTTTTGCTTGACTGGCTGCCATGGATACGACTGCCGGAAGGAGTATTTGTCGTCTTCATTCCATAAGGAGTGAGTCCGGACTTCTGCACACCGGTATTCATATATGCTTCATTATCATAGCAGATGAAGATAGCCTTGTCGTTTCTGTCGATCATACCGGACAGGGACTGAAGACCGATATCTGCTGTACCGCCGTCACCTGCAAAGCCTACTACATGATAATCCTCAAGACCTTGTGCCTTTGCCCCCGCAAGTATGCCGCTCATTACAGCCGCCGTACCGGCAAAAGGTGGGATCATGCCGTTTGTGTAGAGCGGCATGTGAGGATAGATGAATGCTACTGTAGACATGCAATTTGGCGGAATAACTACTATTGAACGCTCTCCGAGAACCTTGAGCGCAAGCCTGATAGCAAGAGCAGCACCGCAGCCGCCGCAAGCCTTATGGCCGTAAAAATATTCCTTATTTGTAATTGTTTTTGCGTTAAGAGCCATTAGATATCCCTCCTCAGATTTACAAAGTTTGCTTCTCCTACCTTTGCGCTTCCGTTGAGCAGCTCGGTATAGATGCCTTCGATATCCGTCTTGGAAATGCTGCGGCCGCCGAGTCCGCCTACATAGCCCGCTGCCGGCACGTCTACGCCCAGAGTCTTGAGTGCGGAGCATACGTCTGTGTATACAACTCCTTCGAAACCGAAGCTTATGTCTTTTTCAAGAACGCCTATGAACTTTGCATTTTTAACGATATCGGCTACTTCCTTTGAAGGGAATGGACGCATGCAGCGAATCTTGAGAAGGCCTACCTTCTTGCCCGCCGCTCTCATAGCGTCTACTACGCAGCGAGTAGTACCTGCTACGCTTCCCAGTGTGATGATTATAGCCTCAGCGTCATCGCACTTGTAGCTCTCTACCATACCGCCGTAGCTGCGTCCGAATACCTTTCCGAATTCAGCGTCAGCATCCTTGATCTTCTGCTCTGCAGCGAGAGTAGCCTCGTGCTGCTGGTGTCTGAATTCTGTGTTGTACAGAGGACCTGCAGTGATGGATGTAGCTCTCGGAGCTTCGAGGTCAAGACGGTTTTCAAACTTCTGATAAGGGATGTATGCATCTACCTTATCCTGTGGAGCAAGATTTACAAGCTCATATGTATGTGTAAGCACAAAGCCGTCCAGATTTACCATTACAGGCAGCATTACTGCAGGATCTTCCGCAATTTTGTATGCCTGAAGGATTGAATCGTAGGCTTCCTGCGCATTTTCAGCGTACAGCTGAATCCAACCGGATTCGAGCTCTGCAAGAGAGTCTCTCTGGTCACCGTAGATATTCCAAGGTGCAGCCAGTGAACGGTTTGCGTTCATCATTACGATTGGAAAACGTGAACCACTTGCATAGTGCAGACCTTCTACCATGTACAGGAGTCCCTGGCTTGATGTAGCAGTGAAGGCACGTGCGCCTATAGCGCTTGCGCCCAGGCATGCGCACATTGCACTGTGCTCGGACTCTACATAGAGATATTCACTTTCAAGAGAGCCATCCTCTACAAAATCAGAAAGGCGCTCAACTACAATTGTCTGCGGTGTGATTGGATATGCGGCGATTACCTGAGGTTTTGCCTGGCGCACTGCCAATGCCACAGCCTCGTCGCCGGAGACAAATAATTTTTCGCTCATTGCTTATTCCTCCTTTGTCATGGTGATAGCACCCGGCTTGCATGCGCGCTGGCACACGCCGCAACCCTTACAGTAGTCGTAATCTATCTCAAGCTTTTCGCCGGACTTGTCTATAGCCCCATCAGGACAGACAAGGAAGCAGCGAAGGCACTTTACACACTTTGCCGAATCTATAACCGGTCTGAAAGTTCTCATGCCGGCGCTGATCTCATGCAGCTGGCCGGTCTCAAATGAAGGGCCCAAAGGAAGCTTTTCTACCTTAAAGTCCAGACATGCTTTAGGTCTATCCATTTACAGCACCTCCTTTGTAAGCTCATAAGCTCTGTTCAAAAGTTTTTTGTTCTTTTCTCTGATCTTTGGGGCAAGCTGATTATCTATAGCAGCCTCAGCAGCCTCAATACTTGTAATTCCGGTAGCTGCCATAAGCGCAGCCAGAAGCGGAACATTTGTGATAGGACGGCCAAGGATTTCAAGAGCAAGACCTGTAGCATCTATAGTCACTACCTTTACTCCCGGAATCTCAAACTGAGCCTTGTCCTTTGTCGTATTTATTATTACTGTAGCCCCTTCTTTGAGCCCGTTTTTAACGGGATCTCCGAAGAGAGTGTCATCAAGTACTACAGCGCAGTCACAGGATACAACCTCACTGCGGTCTGTAATCGGTTTCTCATCGATACGCGTAAATGCGAATACCGGTGCTCCTCTACGCTCAGGTCCAAACGAAGGGAATGCAAGAGCGTATTTTCCTTCATAAAGTGATGCAGCACATCCAAGCAGACGCGCAGCTGTGAAAGCTCCGAGGCCTCCGCGTCCATGCCAGCGAACTTCTATCATATGAATCCTCCCTCTCTTTTTTCAGTCTGTTTTGTAACTGCGAGGCTCGCAAATCGTGAGCCTCGCAGTCCGCAAAGCAATTATTTTGCAGCCTTTATAGCCTTGATTGATTCGATAAGCTCAGGTACTACCTTGAACAGGTCTCCTGTGATACCATAGTCAGCAACCTCGAAGATAGGAGCTGTATCATTCTTGTTTACAGCGATGATGCACTCACTATCC
>CAVHIG010000054.1:0-11692 GCA_963636105.1 Anaerovoracaceae bacterium | reverse complement strand
CAGTGAAATATGTACGGCTAGTAACCTTACCGTCCCAATATACGTTTGCCTTGGATACAACTTCCAAATTCTTCAATCTTTCAGCTACCATTGTTTTTCTCCTTTATATATTTTTTGATATTCTAAGTCATGAGCACAAATTGTCACGACAAATTGTAAGCCTATAAAACAAAACCGTACTTCACCGGATCGGAATCGTCTATCAAGAGATTATTGAAGCCTGTCACATAAGCGCTTCCTGTTATTTCCGGAATTATAGCATCGTAATCTGCCACCTTTGTCTTTTCGAGAGCCTTTGCTCTGAAGCTTGTGCACAGTACGCTTTCATGCACAAATTCCTGACCGATGTCCAGTTTGCCGCGTGCTACAAGTGTAGACAGCTTTGCGCAAGTACCGGTGCCGCAAGGCGAACGGTCAACTTCGCCGTGTCCGAGAACTACGATGTTCTGTACGTCCACGCCAGGAGTCTTCGGAGGTCCGTAGATCTCAATCAACTCTACGCTGTTGATATCAAGCGTAGGATGCTGCACTTCAACCTGCTCATTCACACACTTCATCAAGGACAAAGCCTTTGGTATGATAGTGGATAGCTCTGCCGGACAAATATTATTGATATTCATCTGATCCTTATTCACAATACCGAAGAAGCTGCCGCCAAAGGCGATATCCATTTTTACGTCACCTATTTCCGGAACCTTTACAACGATATCCTTTTTGTATAGGAATGCAGGGACATTTCTGAATGTAACTTCCACCGCACGTCCGTTTTCTACCTTTACCTTTACATGAACAACGCCCGCCGGGGACTCCAGCTTCAAATCGGTATAAGGCTCGGTAACGTTCACCATTCCAAGCTCAACAAGCGCCGTTGCCACTCCGATAGTACCATGACCGCACATATTCAGGCAGCCTTCGCCGTCAATAAAGAGCATGCCATAATCGCAATCCTGATCGCAAGGCTCAGTTACAATCGCGCCAAACATATCCGCATGGCCGCGTGGTTCCAGCATGCAAGCACGACGCAGATGGTCATAATGCTCCATAAAATAGTGCTTTTTATCCATCATAGTCTTTCCCTTGAGTGCCGGCAAACCGCCTATAATCACGCGTGTAGCCTGACCCATAGTGTGAGTATCCACCGCACGGATGGAATTAATGATATTCATACGAAATCTCCCCTCTTTTACAATTACTCAGCCATTTCCGCTTTCCCTAAATTAGGTGCATCGTTTTTTGCTGCAGAACGTACTCTGAGAACCTTTACTACCATAAATATGGCCATAAGTATACCAGTCATACCCATTATGGAGTATACGATATTTACTATTACGCTAAACGGCAGGAACAAACCGCCTATTATAGCAAAGGCTACCGTTCCAAAGATAACAAAGTAAAAGCTCTTGTGACCTTCTTTTCCGAATCTATCACCGATCAGGAAGAGCTGGCCTGTAGCTGTAGTAAATATTCCAAGAATAATGATTATTGTATAAGGACCGGCAAGCTTCGGAATCATGTTCTGTACTGCTGCCAGCATTGGAATCTGAGTACCCGCGATTGCATCAAGGTTAAGAGCAAGTGCCAGTACAACAGCTATAACCGGAATGTAATAGAAGAATGATGACAATAATGTCGTTGCATTTCTTTGCTTTCTGCCATTCAGCATTTTGCCTGTTGCATGTACCCAAGCGATGCAGCACATCATCAAAACGCCGGAGTATGAGAAGCCACATACAAGTGGATGCTTGATACCGAAAACGTTAGGCTGGAGAATCTTTCCCTCTGCTACATATTCAGCTGATCTTGCGGTAGCTTCTATCGGACCTACATCTGCTGTGAAAATCATATAGACAGCACAGCTAACAGTAAATGCGAGAATAACTATTCCGATAACTCCGAGTACATCTACCAGCTTACGAAGACCAAGACATGCAATAAGTCCGCATACGATGCCCATGCCGATCGTTCCTACCCACTCAGGCACACCATAGTACTGATTTACAGTAGCGCCGGAGCCAGAAATCATTACAAGTACAAACGCAATAAGGCAAAGATAAACATAAATGTCAAATATTTTTCCTATAGTCTTGCCACAATAATACTGATAAGGGCTTCCGTATGTATCCATATCTACGGTCATGCCTGTGTTATACATAATATGATTTGTTACGAGTGCGAAAATCAGGCCAAGAGCCCATATTATATAAGGCCAATAACCGCCCCAAGAATCAAAGAACTGCATTACCTCGTTACCGGTTGCAAATCCGGAACCAATATTAAAAGCGGTGTAGGCACCAGCCAACATAATAGCTTCTACAAACCAATTTCTTTCCTTTTTCATTCCTTCATCTCCTTTCTCTCATTTTTCCTGTGGAGCGGCATCGGAGGCGAAGCCGCTCCCAGAATGGTAAGATTAATGAATCGAATTTGCCTTTTTAACAGCGGCGTTTACGGACGTCATGAGAGCGCCTTCAAAGCCCTGCTGCTCCAGAACCTGAAGAGCCTCGATAGTTACTCCTGCAGGGGAAGTCATATCGTCTACCTTGAGAGCCGGGTGAATTCCGCTTGCGTCCAGCACTGATGCTACGCCGAGCATATTTTTGATAACCATATTTCTGCTTTCAAGTCTGCTGAAGCCTGCATATACGCCGGCATCGATGAGAGTCTCTACAGTCTTGTAGAACCAGATAGGACCTGTGCAGCAGAATGCTGTAAATGTCTCGAACATTTCCTCAGTTACGTACATTGTCTGTCCGAGAGCATCCAGGAAGCTTGTGATGACCTTCTTGTCATCCTCATTGACATTTGGATTTATACATGCAGCGGAATAACCGTTCTTGGACTCGATAAGAGTATTTGGCATAACTCTCAGAATCTTCTTGTCCGCGCCGAGCTGCTCTTCAAGTACGCCCAGTGCTACGCCGCATGCGATTGAAATAACGATTGTATCCTTTGAAAGATGTGGCTTGAGTCCCTTTGTAACACTTGGGATCTGCTTTGCGTTTACAGCGATCAGAACTACATCCGCGTCTGCTGCCTCTGTCGGATCAGTAGTAGTCAGCACTCCGAGCTCCTTCTCGAGGTACTCACGTCTTGCAGGCAAAAGCTCACTTACAACGATCTGCTTAGGATCTACAAGTCCGCTTCTGATAAGTCCGCCCATAATACCAGTGCCCATTGGGCCGCCGCCGAAAAATACAATCTTCTTCATGATAAAATATCCTCCTCTTTATTCCTACACATTCTCCCGCAAAATCTGCCGGCCGGGGAGAATCTAAGTTTTGGGATTCCCTTTTGTTTAGTGAATAATATCACATACAAAAATAGACCACAACACAGAACGAATACTGGACTTTTCGCCCCCATATCCCTGCCTCAAAAGTCCAATCTCCACAAAATTGCACCCCGCGCGGCTTAGACCGCGTTCTATACCGAAAATTCTGAATATTTCCTAAATCAAAAAATTTTCAAAAAATTTGGAGAAAATTTTTTGTGGAAAGTAATTTTCCCGCATTTTGGAATAATTTGCGCGTCTATTTTTTGTCGAACTTTTCATTGCTTACTCTTTTATGGGGGTTTTGCAGGGGGATTTTTTGCGGAAACTGCGCGGTTTTTGCGGCGCGCCCTCGCTTTTTCGCAAGCTCTGGGCAGTTTCCGCAGTCCCTTGCTTTTTAATATATAGTACAGCAAAAATAATTTTTTTGCAAATATTGGTTTGATTTTTAAAATTTTTCTTGCAATATTCAATCTGTGGCGGTATAATAACTCCATCAAAAGGTTAAATGCGACAGATTTTAATGAGGATAAGTGTGATATTATGAAGAATAATTTGTATCTGACTACACCACTCAAGGCATTCGATATATTGGACTGCTTTGCGGACGATAGTCAGGAGATAAGCTCCTCGGATCTCGCCTCTATGGTCGGCTTGCCCGTAAGCTCGGTGCACCGTATCATACAGTGCTTGGAATACGAAGGACTTCTGGCTCAGAATAAAGAAAACAAGAGATATAGTCTCGGAAGCAAGATGCTAATCTACGCGCAGAAATGCGGGCAGTATAAGAAATATCAGGAAATCGCCGAAAAGGGCGCGGATGAGCTTTGCCGTCAGACGGGAGAGAATGTAAATCTCGCCACCTGCTCAGGCGACAAGATATCCAATGTATATACGTCCGAAAGCCATTTTGTGCTGAGGCCGAATTTCCCGCTTTATAAGCAGTTTCCGGCTCATTGCACAAGTGTAGGACGCATATTCCTGAGTCACATGAGCGATGCGACTATAAATTGGGTCTATGAAAACAATGCGGCTGACATAAAAATGTCACAAGAGGAATTTCTTGCCATGCTGCATAAGACAAAAAAGGATGGTTATGCCACGGATGATGAGGCCTTCAATGCCGGGCTGCGCTGCGCAGGCGCACCTATCTATCTGAGCGGCAAAAAGCTCCTTTTTGCAATCTCTGTCTCTGCGCCTACGGTGAGAATGGACGACAAGACGTATGAAAGCGTGAAAGTCCTCGTACGCAAATACGCCGCCGCCATTTCATCAAAAATTCAGGCTGCACAATATTAAAAAAAACAAGGCCCGGGATTATCTGTCCCGGGTCTTGTTTTTTCAGCTCTTCCAGCCCTTAATTATCTCCACTATCCTGTCGCAGGCGTGACCGTCGCCGTAAGGATTTGCCGCGTGCGCCATAGCGTCATACGCAGCCTTATCCGTCAAAAGCTCCTTTGCCATGGCATAAATGGTATCCTTTTCCACTCCCGCGAGCTTCACCGTGCCTGCCTCCATAGCCTCAGGGCGTTCTGTCTCCTTGCGCACCACAAGCACCGGCTTGCCAAGCGACGGCGCCTCCTCCTGCATTCCGCCGGAATCCGTGATAATAAAGTAGGATTTTGCCATCAAATTCACAAACGGCTGATACTCCAGCGGATCTATCAGGTGCACTCTGTCCATTCCGGCCAGGATGCGCCCCGCGATTTCTCTCACCTTCGGATTTAGATGCACCGGATATACGACCTCCACATCCTCAAATTCCTCAGCAATAGCTCTGATCGCGCCAAAGATATGCTCCATATTTTCGCCGAGATTTTCCCTTCTGTGGCAGGTGACCGTGATGACCCTGTGCCCTTCAAAATCAAGATGCTTGAGCGTCGGATCCTCAAATTCGTAAGGCTTGCCCGCAACCTGCAAAAGCGCGTCTATCACCGTATTTCCCGTGATAAAAATCTTCTCGTCCGCGATATTTTCGCGCAGCAGATTCTGCCTGTTCCTCTCCGTCGGCGAAAAATGCAAATCGGCGATATGCCCTGTAAGCACTCTATTCATCTCCTCCGGGTACGGAGAATACTTGTCATATGTGCGCAGTCCGGCTTCCACATGACCCACCGGCACCTGCTGATAAAAGCTCGCCAGCGCCGCCGCAAACGTAGTCGTCGTATCCCCGTGCACCAGCACCAGGTCCGGCTTTTCCTTTTTGAGGACGTCCTCAAGCCCCGTCATTACATTCGTCGTAATCATGCCGATTGTCTGATTCGGCTTCATTATATTCAAATCATAATCAGGCACAAGCTCAAAAAGTGAAAGCACCTGATCCAGCATCTCCCTGTGCTGCGCCGTAATGCAAAGCACGGACTCTATGCCGTCCGCCGCCTCAAGCTTTTTCACAAGAGGCGCCATTTTTATCGCCTCAGGCCTCGTGCCAAACACGCTCAAAACCTTCATTTGTTTTCCCCTCCATTGCCTTCTATACTCTCTCGAAATCTTAAGTCTTGAAATTTCAAAGCTTAAAGACCTTATTTTCAAAAATTCGCTTCTTTCGCGGAAACTGCCGAGCTCGCCGCAGAGCCTTCGCCGTTTCCGCCGCCGGAGCTACTGCCGCTTGCGCTACTGCTACCGGAGCTACTACTGCCGGAGCTACTACTACCGGAGTTGCTGCTGCCGCCTGCGCCCGCTTTTGTGGCAGCGTCGTTTTTTATAGAAAGCCGCCAGTGGTTTGCGTCCGTCAGGAATACGTATATGTACATCGCCGCTATGGCCACAAGTCCGGCCGCCTCCACGAAGAGGTCGCGGGAAAGCATCACTGCAGCTACGCCCATTATCGCGCTTATTCCATAGAGCATGAGTACTGCTCTGCGCTGGCCAAAGCCTTCCGCAATCAGTCTATGGTGCAGATGGCCCTTGTCAGCTTCCATTATTGGTCTGTGATTTACAATTCTTCTAAAAATTGCAAATGCTGTATCGAAAATCGGAATGCCCAGCACGAGGACAGGGATGGCCGTCGCGATGAGTGCTGAGCTCTTTAGTGAGCCTGCCGTGGATATTGCCGCCAGCATGAAGCCCAGGAAAAGCGAGCCACCGTCGCCCATGAAGATTTTCGCCGGATGGAAATTGAATGGCAAAAATCCGAGCGCGCCGCCCGCTACAGCAAGCATTGCAAGTGTTGCGGGATAATAACCGTGAATGTAGGCCGTGTAGGCGATGCAAAGCGAGGCTATGGCAGATACGCCGGCCGCCAGACCGTCCAGGCCGTCTATGAGATTTATTGTATTTGTGATGCCGACAATCCAGATGATGGTCACAAAGTAGCAGGCCGCGCCGCCAAAGAATATGTGACCCTCACCGGCAAAGTGCGCTGTTATGAAGGATATGCGCACTCCGAATGCATAGGCTACGCTCGCGCAGCCGATTTGACCGAGGAGCTTTACCTTTGCGGGCATGCCCTTCAGGTCATCGATGATGCCCAAAAGATATATCAGTATTCCGCCCCAAAGGAGGCCGAGATACGCAGGTTCGTTTCTTAGAAATATTACAAAGCTTGCCGTTGTACCTACGAAAATCGCGAGTCCGCCAAAGCGCGGCATCGGCTTTGTATGCATTCTGCGCGCGTCCTTTGGAATGTCCACAGCGCCTATCTTGGGTGCAAGCTTTATGGCCACCGGCGTAAATAGCAGCGCCAGTACAAAGGCCGTCAAAAATACCAGCCAAAATATCATTTTTCTCTATTCTCCCTTTTCTCCCAGCATTATTATTTTGAGTCCGGCCTCATTCAGAATCTCTACGGAGAGCTCGTCCGGATACCCTTCCTTGACTATAATTTTTTCTATGCCCGCGTTTATGATCATCTTTGCGCAGATGACGCAAGGCTGATGTGTGATGTATATGGTGGCGCCCTCTACACTCTGTCCCAGTGTAGCCGCCTGGATTATGGCGTTTTGCTCCGCGTGCAGGGCTCTGCAAAGCTCATGGCGCTGGCCCGAAGGCACTCCGAGCTTTTCACGCATGCAACCGCCGCGCTCTTCGCAATGGGCAAGTCCGCGCGGCGCACCATTGTAGCCTGTGGCGATGATGTGCCTGTCCTTTACGATGACTGCCCCTACGTGACGTCTGAGGCAGGTGGATCTTTTGGCGGTCAATTTTGCCATTTCCATGAAATATTCATCCCAGCTCGGTCTTTCCATTTTTTGTATCCTTTCTATGGTTTCTGCAAACTCACATGATCTTGAAGCCTTGTAATAAATAATTTGATAGTGGATAGTTTCTGCAAAATGTTCATTTGGGATTTCGCAAAAATGTATTGGTTGTGTCAAGTATTTTGTCTGCCCTTTTCAAAAATGTATTTTTGTCTGCTTTTTTGAGAAGATTTACATTTTTTTGAGCCAAAATTTCCTCAAAACGACCTTTTTGTACTCTGCCCGCTCAAAAAAATGTATCTTACTCTGATTTTTCTTCAGAAAATACATTTTTGAAATCGCAAAAATGTATTTTGCTTATCTTTTTTAAGAAAATATACATTTTTGCGTCATTTGCATATATATCTGTTATATATCAGCTGTGTTTTCGGAGAGCAGCTGCCCAAAAACCAGCTGTCATCCCAAATTTTCCTTAAACTCAAATTCCTCTTAAACTCGAATTTCTCTTAAAGACGAAGCTTTTCGCCTCCGGCGAAAAGCATCCGCTCACAGCTCCCATAATATACCTCCGCCAGATAAAGTCCCTGCGGCGGCGCGGTATGCCCGGCTCTTTGTCTATCGCAGCTTTTTATGATTGCAGGCAAGGCATCAGAATTTATCTTTCCAAGCCCGACATCCACAAGCGTGCCGGTGATGATGCGCACCATGTTGTAGAGGAAGCCGTCACCGACCACTGAAATTTCAATCCCTCCGGCCTGTCCTACCCCGCCGGCCCGGTCAGCCTCACATCCGCCGGCCTTGACCACACTACCCGACTCCGAAGCCGCCGGTGCCTGCCCGCTCATTGCTTTGACATCCAAGCTGTATATGGTCCGCACCGTCGTCTTCCTTGGCTGACCCCCGGCCGCCTGGAAGCACGCAAAATCATGCTCCCCCACAATATACTCCGCGGCCTTTTGCATAGCCTCCAAATCCAGTGGCCTTTCCACAAAATATTCGTAATTTCTGCGGAACACATCCACTGCTCCTGTATTATTTATCCTATATATGTATTTTTTCCCTTTGGCATCAAATCGCGCATGAAACTCCGGACTGACCTCCTCTGCACGCACTATCCGCACATCGCTGGCCTGCATATTATTCATACTGCCGGCGAGAAGGTTATTCGCTGCCCTCGCAATCCTATCCGTCGGTATGCCAAACTCCCCGCAAAAGCTCGCCCGTTGACCCAGTGCGTGTACTCCCGCGTCCGTCCTGCTTGTCCCATTAAGCTTTATCTCACAAGCACACAAAACGGAGAGCACTCTTTCAAGCTCACCCTGAACCGTCCTTTTACCGGGCTGCCTCTGCCAACCGCAAAAACCGCTGCCGTCATACTCTATTGTAAGTAAAATGTTTCTTTTTTCCAAATCTGTATGTCCAAATCAAAAATATCCGCCGCGCAGCGCTGTGATATCGTAGTAAAATAACCACAGAGCACAGCTCTGTGTTCATTTTACCATAGCCGCACACTTCCTCACAGGCTATGGTAAAATCTGCCATGCGCCCTTTTGCTCACATCAGCTTATCAAGGAGCAAATATTTGGCGCGGCAAATAAAATCGTAGTAAAATAACCACAGAGCATAGCTCTGTGGTTATTTTACCATAAAACTCACCGTATGACTAGCCTTGGAATTCTTAATTTTTTCTGCATTTCACCGCAGCCCTACCTCTTTATCTTATTTGTAGTCGTTTTGTCAAACGGCTTGTCACGCAGCACAACCCGCGTAATCTGCTTATATATCGGAAGCTCGCGGCAAACCTTGTAGATATCATCCGTCACAACTCCCACAAGCTCCTCCTCCGAAAGCTCCGCATAGCTTGTCGAAAGCTTCTCCGGATTTAAGTAAACCTCCGCCAAAAGCCCCGTCTCTACGCCGTTTCCGCCGCCGAGACCGCTCGCGCTTCCATCAGCCCGCAGCCCGCGCACCACGACCTCCGCCACATACGGAATGCCCATTATGTAATTTTCAATCTCCTCCGGAAATACATTCTTGCCATTATCGAGAACGATGAGATTTTTCTTACGCCCGGTGATGACAAGCTGCTCCTTCTCGTTCATGTGCCCGTAATCGCCCGTCCTAAACCAGCCATCCGCGGAAATCACCTCGGCCGTCAGCTCAGGATTCTTGTAATATCCCAGCATCACCGTATCGCCCCGGACGCAAATCTCACCCTCGCCGTCCTCATTCACGTCCTCAAATTTTATCTCCACGCACGGAATCTTCACGCCGACCGTCGCCGCATCGTTGAAATCATCGCGGTTTGCGCTCACAAGCGGCGAACATTCCGTAATTCCGTAGCCGTTCACGAGATTTATTCCGATGCTGTCAAAAAAGTCGCCCAGCTCTGCCCTCAGCGGCGCGCCGCCCACCGGAATCTTGATAAGCCGCCCGCCGAATACCTCGCGCACCTTCCTAAAGAGAGGTTCTCTCAGGTCGATGCGGAAACGGCGCAGGAAGTCCGAGAGTGCGATTGTTCTCCTCAGTTTTTCAGCCTCTCCGTTCGCTTCGGCAGCGGCCCAAATACGTTTGTAAAACATTTCCACAAATGCCGGCACAAGGTAGATGTAGTCCGGCTTGTAGAGCTGCATGTTTTTCAATATGGATTTCAGGCTTTCATTTATACAGACGCAGGCGTGGCTGTGAAGCGAGAAAAGCAGTCCTGCCGCACCTTCATATGTGTGATGTAGCGGCAGTACAGAAAGTGCCGTTGTGTAAACTCTCGAGACCTGCATTCCGTAATATGCTACGCTTATGAGGTTTTTCTCGGAAAGCATTACACCCTTTGCCATGCCTGTCGTGCCGGATGTGTATACGAGCACTCGCATTTTGCTCGTGTCGGTCTGTATGGAGGAATAGGAGGTGTCGCCGCCCTTGTAAAGCTCGCGGCCGCGCTCCAGAAGGTCTTTGTATTTTATTTTTTTCTGGCTCGCGTCTCTCGGTTCTTTGTCAGAAAGTGCCACAAAATATTTTATACGAGGCAGCGCTTCCATAAGCTCCGGAATGTATTTTTCGTAGCGTCCGGAATAGAAAAGCAGCTCGCTGTCGCTGTTTTCGAGAACATTTATGATATCCTTGAGCGGGAGCTCCTTGTCGACCGGCACATAGACGCCGTTGCTTTGGAGCATTGTGATGTAGACAGTGACCCATTTGTAGCTGTTTTCGCTGATGAGCGCTACATGCCTATCTATCATGCCAAGCTCCGCAAGCGCTGTACCAAGGGCAAATGTGTCGTCGCGAAATTCGCGATAGCTGACCGTCCTTACCTCCTTGCCCTCTTTATATTTGAACGCCGGCTTGTCGCCTGCCTCGCTTACGGCCTTTTCCATAAGCTCGCGCGCGTTTTCAATCTTCTCGACCTCGTAATATGGATAGTTTTGCTTGCATCTTTTGTATGGTATCATTTTTGCTTTGGTTCTCCTCTGGTTTTTTACCTGGTTTTCTCTTTGGATTTTCTTACCTGGTTTTCCGCTCGATTTTTTCTTCCTTGCCTGTTTTTATTTGTCATCTATCTGTCATTTTCTCAGATGCTTTGTTGTTATGGCGATATACTTTCTTATTTGCTGCCTTCCTGGAAAGCTTTTCTAATTTCAGATGTTTTTAATCCAAACTGCCCATTACTTTTCATCGGTTCTACAAGCGGTTTTGCTTAAACTTCCAGATCTTTGCTATGACAGCACCACCGTTTCCGGCTCAGGTATCCAGCACTCGGCTCAGGCTCAGCTACCGACGCCGTTTCCGCTTCAGGCACCCACTCCTTCTCACGGAATCACTTCTAATTCTGCCTCAGAGACTCGGCGCTATATGGTTTACCAAACCATTATATCTTTTTTTACAAACCGTGTCAAGAGCTTTGCGCGCATCAAAACGAAGCAGCCACATTCACCGGTTACTGTTCAAAGCCCACCAGGAACAGTTTGTATACAGGGACGCACTTTCTTGATTCCAAAATATGTAAAGGTATCGTGAAATCACATTTTTTTAAAAATCACGATACCTTTTGGTTGTAAAATCGCCCATTTTAGAGCTTTTTCACTTAAAAAACGGACGAAAGTATCGCGAAAATCGAATTTTTAAGTTTTCACGATACTTTTTTCTTGCAAAAGGTATCGTGAAATTCGGAATTTGGATAAATCACGATACTTTTGCTGTAAATTCTCTCTCAACGCTCTGAAATTTGTGTCCGTAAGGGTCAAAAGGTATCGCAAAATTTGAAAATCAACTAAATCACGATACCTTT
>CAVHIG010000053.1:0-12242 GCA_963636105.1 Anaerovoracaceae bacterium | reverse complement strand
ATCTAACTGAGTTATTATACAATAAAAAAAGGCGTTTTACAATACTTTTCGCCTTTTTTAGAGATAAATATTAAAAAATATTTATTAAGCACTTTAAAAGCTAATTTTATGCCTTTAAATATTATTTAATATATACAGTATATATATTAAATAAAACGCAAGATTTAACATACCACACTTCCATTTTTTACATAAAAAGTTTTTCCCGGAGGTAGAGCACTTTTTACTTCTTCTGAAAGCTCTGTAGTTGTTATGAAAAGCTGAACATCACTAAGAGAATTTATGAGGAAATTTTGACGCGTAGAGTCAAGCTCACTCATTACATCATCAAGAAGAAGAATAGCATCTTCTCCGGTCTCTTCTTTTATGAGCCTTATCTCCGCAAGCTTTAGAGAAAGCGCAGCCGTACGCTGCTGCCCCTGCGACCCGAATCTTCGGATGTCTACGCCATTTACGCAGAGAGCAATGTCATCTTTATGAGGGCCAAAGCTTGTACTGCCGTTTTTTATGTCGCTTCTCAGGCTTGACTCTAGTGATTTTAGGAATTCTTCCTGAAGAGATTTCTGAGCTTCTGTAAATTTTACCTTTGGCTCATATGTAATTTCGAGACTTTCCTTTTGGTTTGTAATGTCCTCATGAAGCTTTCTGCTTATTTTTTTTAGCTTTTCTATGAAATCATATCTTTGCAGCATGAGCTTTGAGCCATACTCCGAAAGTTTTTCGTTCCAAACAAACAGGGTGGACTCTGCTTCAGGACTTAGGTTGTATTGTCTCATGTCCTTTAATAGCATATTTCTTTGTTTTAGGACCTTTTTGTAGTTTGAGAGATTTAAATAATAGCTTGGTGAAAGCTGGCAGAGCTCAGTATTTATGAATTTTCTACGCCTGTCGGGCTCATCCTTCACTATTTTCAGATCCTCCGGTGAAAATACGACTGTGTATATATTTTCAAGAAGCTCGGATGTTTTTCTCAGTTTTGTTCCGTTTACCTTTATACCCTTGCCTTTTTTTGTTATCAGAAGTTCTACATCGAGGAATTCTCCGTCTTTTACAGATTCTATCTTTATTTTTGAGAATTCTTTTCCGAATTTTATCAGCTCTGTATCTTTTGAAGTGCGGAATGATTTAGAGAATGAGCTTATATATATTGCTTCTATGAGATTTGTCTTGCCTTGCGCATTATCTCCGAGAAAAATATTTACCTTATCATCCAGCTCAAGGCTAAGAGCTCCATAATTTCTGAAATCCTGGAGCTCTATTTTTTTTATATACATAAAATTCTCTCCATTGCGATTGCGTCGGTAAAAATCTCTATTAGTCCTAAATTCTTACAGGAAGAATCAGATATTTAAAATTTTCACCTTCTGTAGGTCTTAGTATGCAAGGATTTATGCTGGTATTGAATTCTAGCATAACCTTTTCATCATCCAGAACCTTGAGTACATCAAGCAGGTATTTCGAATTGAAGCCTATTTCAATATCATCGCCTTCGTGTTCAATAGAAATTTCTTCTATTACCCTTCCTTCCTCCGATTTCGAAGTTATTACAAGGGTATCTCCACTTATCTGCAATTTTATAAGCTTATTCTTGCCTTCTTTTGCGAGAAGGTCAGCTCTTTCAATACTTTCAGTAAGATCTTCTCTGGATGCTATAAGTTTGCATTTGAATGCTTTTGGGAGGAGATCATTGTACCTTAGGTATTCTCCGCTGATAAGGCGTAGCACAATTCTGGTATTTTCCATCAGGATAGCGGCTTTCTTGTCTCCCTGGAACAATACTATTTCGTCGTTGTCATTATCATCTTCATCGCTTTCTGAAATTATTCTGCTTATGTCATTTAGAATTTTTGCCGGAATGATTATTTTGCTTGAACCTTCTAGGTCTACTTTTTCACTTGCGATAGCCATTCTAAATCCATCCAGGGCCACCATATTGATCTTGCCTTCGGAAATTTCGACAAGAATACCTACAAGTACTCCTTTTGCTTCTTCTATGCTTGCTGCAAAGCTTGTCTTTTCTATCATTTTTTCAAAGACGTGCTTGTCCAGAGTTATTTGTGAAGCGTATTTTTCTTTATCTTCATCCTCAGTTATATTAGGAAATTCATCTACAGGAAAGCCTATGATTGTAAATTCCGCTGAAGCGTTTTTTATAATTATATTTCCTTCTTGGTTTTGCTCTATAGTAACCGGGCCATTTTTCAGCTTTCTTATTATTTCACCGAAGAGCTTTGCCATCACTACTACAGAACCATCACGCTGACCTTCGACCTGCATAACTTTTTCTATGCTGATATCGAGGTTTGAGGCTGTCATTCTCAGGTAGCCTCCCTTTACTTCTAGTAAAATTCCTTTTAATATAGGCATTGTCGTCTTTACAGACACGGCTTTTGATACGGTATTCAATGTTTTAGCTAAGACCTGACGGTCGCAAGTAAATTTCATATAAAACCTCCGAATTTTCTATATTGATTTTTCAGGGTACAAGAAAGCCCCAAAATCGCTTTTTATTATTATATTTTTTTAGTAATAATAGTAGGCCCTGTGGAAATGTGGAAAACAGCCTTGATCGGTTAAAATTTCAACGATTTTTGCTGTTGATAACTTGTGGATAACTTTTAAAGTTTTCCACTAATATCGTCTTTTAGCCTGTTTACAGTTTCTTTAAAATCGTCATTTATTTTCATTTCACCGGTTATTTTGTTGCAGGCATGGATTACTGTAGTATGATCTCTTCCGCCGAAGGCTTCTCCTATCTTTGGAAGTGAGAGATCAGTCAGCTCTTTGCAAAGATACATGGCTACCTGCCTTGGTAAAGTTATATTCATGGTCTTCTTCTTTGAATCCATATCAGATACCTTTATCCCGTAGTATTTGCATACGGTTTTCTTTATTGTATCCGGTGTGACTGTGTAATCTGAAGATGACATGATATCTTTTAATATATTTTTAGCAAATTTCAGATCTATTTTTTCATTTGTGAGACTTGAAAAGCTGATAACTCTTGAAAACGCGCCTTCAAGCTCTCTTATATTGAATTTTATCTTTTCGGCGATGAGATTTATGACATCGAGTATATCATCATCTATAGGTACTCCCGCAAGCTCAGCCTTTTTTCTGAGTATAGCTATTCTTGTCTCATAATCAGGTGCACTTATATCCGCTACTATGTTCAATTGGAATCTTGATTTGAGGCGGTCGTCTATTGTTTTCAATTCGTTTGGAGCTCTGTCGCTTGAAATTATAATTTGCTTGTTCAATTGAAAAAGGGATTCGAAAGTGTAGAAAAACTCATTCTGTACGGATTCTTTTCCTTCAATGAACTGTATATCGTCTATAAGCAATACGTCTATTTTGCGGTATTTATCCTTGAAATCAGGCATCTTATTTTCCATAAGAGCCTTTATAAATTCGTTTGTAAACATTTCAGATGATACATACAAAATCTTGTAATCCGGATAATTTTCCATTACATGCATTCCTATAGCATGCATAAGATGTGTTTTGCCAAGTCCTGATCCTCCATAGAGAAACAGCGGATTGTATGCTTCAGCCGGTGCTTCTGCTACTGCGACGGCTGCTGCGTACGCGTATTTGTTATTATCTCCGACTACGAAATTTTGAAAATTGTAGCGAGGATTGAATATGAATTCCTCGCCGCCGTACTTCTCTGGTTCTGTATTTTTTTTGACCTCGTCTTCTGATTTTATCTCAGCTGAATATTTTTTTCCGAATGCCTCTTCTACAGATTCTTCAAGTACATGCAGGTATCTTGAGTTGATCGCTTTTTTTGAAAAAGGGTTATCTGTGGAAAAAACGATCTTGTTTTCGATGTCATCTACCTTTACAAGATTAAGGTTTTTAAAATGAGCATCGTAGGATGTAGGATTTATTTTTTCACTCAACAAATCAAGTGCTTTTTCCCAATTATTTTCAATGTTTTTCATAAATTTATCTCCGCTTTTCCTTCTATCGTAACATATAAATAATAACAGCAAAGAAGCAGTAATAGCAAGGGAAAAAATAACTTTTTTGAAATCACTTTTTAAAGTTATCCACAGGCTTGTGGAAATATTTTTTGCCCAAAAATATTTTTTACAAAAAGCTATCCACAATTTGTGGAATTTTTTGTGGATTACTTTTTGCAAAAATCACAAGATATTGATTTTCCACAAAAAAGATTTTTGGCGTGTGCACAAATTCTGGATTAAAACAGATTGACATAAATTTTAATTGAATATATAATAACTGAGTATATGTGCGTAAAGGAGGTGTTTACAGATGAAACAGACTTTTCAGCCAAAGGTAAGGCAGAGAAAAAAGGAACATGGCTTTAGAAAAAGAATGAGCACAAAAAACGGTAGAAATGTTTTAAAGAGAAGAAGATTAAGAGGAAGAAAATCCTTGACAGCATAGAGACCGCAAGCCGCGGTCTTTTGTTTCGAGGGGAAAGGCAGAAAATGCTTAGACCAAATGTTTTGCGCAGAAAGAGCGACTTTTCGGCGATATATAACAAAGGTAAATCCGTCGGAAGCGCATATGTGGTGCTCTTTTATAAGAAAAACGGGCTCGCATACAATCGGACTGCGTTTTTGGCGAGCAAGAAAGTCGGAAACAGCGTAGCCCGGAATAGGGCCAGAAGGCTCATGCGCGAGAGCTATAGAACGCTGAAAGAAAAATTTGCAATAGGATATGATTTTATCTTTATTGCGCGCAACACTATTTGTAATTCGAAATGTGCGGATGTGAAAAAATCTATGGAAGCCGCAGCAAGGAAGGCAAGAGTGCTCAAATAGAGAGGTAGAAGGTATGAAAAAAATAATGATTATGCTCATCAGAGGATATCAGATTTTTATATCGCCTATATTTCCGCGAACTTGCCGATTTTATCCTACCTGTTCTGCGTATTTTATTCAGGCGCTTGAAAAATACGGAGTTTTTAAGGGTAGCTATTTAGGGATCAAAAGGATATTGAAGTGTCATCCTTGGAATCCTGGCGGATATGATCCCGTGCCTTAACGGAGGAATTTAATGAACACATTTGTAGGAATTTTTGCAAAGCCGATAGGTTGGTTACTCGAGCTTTTGTATGATTTTATCGGTAGCTACGGACTTGCGGTTGTTGTATTTACAGTGATTGTAAAGCTTTGCCTGTATCCTCTATATGCAAAGCAGATAAAATCCACAGCAAATATGGCGAACATGCAGCCGAAGATACAGGCTATCCAGAAAAAATATGCAAATGATCAAGAGACCATGAATATCAAGATGATGGAGCTTTACAAGGAAGAGAAGTTCAACCCAATGGGCGGTTGTCTTCCTATGATCATTCAAATGCCTATTATCTTTGGTATCTTTGCATTGCTGAGAAATCCTATGGCCTACATAAGCGGAACAAAGATGCTTATGGCTATCCATGAGTCTTTCTTATGGATGATGGATCTTAGCCAGCCTGATCAATGGATACTCCCTATAGCCGCAGGTATAACGACCTTTGTATCGTTTGCCCAGACGCAGGCTCAGCAGGGAGGAACAGATCCAAACAACCCATCTGCGGGAATGACGAAGATGATGAAATACTTCTTCCCTATAATGATAGTATGGATGGGTAGATCATTCCCTTCAGGCTTGACTATTTACTGGTTCTTGGGTCAGCTTATTCAGATATTCTTTAATCTGCATCTGAATAAGGTCAGAAAAAGGATCAAAGAACAGAATGAAAGGAAGAAAAAGTAAGAATGGAATTTTCAGAGAAATACGGTAAGAATGTTGAAGAAGCAGTGCAGCTTGCTCTTCAGGATTTGAAGCTTACTCGTGATGAAGTGACTGTTACAGTCATTGAAGAGCCTTCGAGCGGATTCCTTGGTATAATAGGGACAAAGCTTGCGAAGGTAAGAGTCGAGAAGAAAGAAGCTCCTGCGCCTGTAGTACCTGAAAAGCTTGAAAAAAATGACAAGCCTTTTAAGGCAGAAGCGCAAGAAAAGTTTACAAAACAGGAAAATAGCGAAAAGCCTTATGCGGAGAAAAAGGATAGAAAAGATAAGCGTCGCAAGCCTGAAAAATCCGCAAAGCCTGAAAGAAGCGAAAGACCTAAGAGAGAAAGAGCCGAGAAGGTTGCGCTGACCGAAGAGGATCTCCAAAACCTCAAAGTTACCGCAAAGAGACCTGACGACTTGGTAGAAGACCCTGAGAGCCCGGCAATTACTTTCCTTAAAGATATGACTGAGAAAATGGGACTTAGCCTGAATATAAAGGCTATGAAAAATGATTCCTGCCTTTATGTAGATATCGACGGTAAGGACTCAGGCACTGTAATAGGAAAGCGCGGTCAGACGCTCGACGCGATTCAGTATCTTACGAGCCTTGTAATAAATAAAGACAAGGAAAAATACATAAAGGTCGTTGTAGATGCTGAAAATTACAGAGCAAAGAGAGAAAAGACCTTGGAGCAGCTTGCAAACAGGCTCGCCGAGAAGGTTATAAAGACAAGGAAGAGTGTAAGGCTTGAGCCTATGAATCCATACGAGAGAAAGGTTATACATGCTACTCTTCAAAGCAACCCTGCGATCACTACAAGAAGTGAGGGTGAGGAACCGTACAGAAGGGTTATAATCGAGCTTAAGTAATTTCACAATAACCCGCTGTAATATTCGGCGGGTTATTTTATTATTGTTCTGCTTTATGCGGAAACGGCGTAGCTGTCCGGGCGGGCCGGTGTTTTGCTTAGGAAGGCGGATGCGCGAGGGGATTTAGTGATGAGAGAAGATACGATAGCCGCGATAGCTACAGCCATGGGCGAAGGCGGTATAGGAATAATAAGAATAAGCGGTGATAAGGCTCTTGAGATTCTAAATAAGGTCTTTGTGCCCGCAAAAGGCGGAGATATCGCAAATAGGCGATTTACATATGGACATGTTGTAGACAGAGAAAAATATCAGGTAATAGATGAAGTAATGGCAGTCTACATGAGGGCACCTTATACCTATACAAAAGAGGATGTGGTGGAGATAAACTGTCATGGAGGAATTGTGCCGCTCAGAAAAACGCTTGCGCTTGTTTTGAGAAACGGCGCGGTGCTTGCAGAACCCGGGGAGTTTACAAAGCGTGCTTTTTTAAACGGCAGGCTGGATCTTTCCCAGGCGGAAGCTGTCATGGATCTCATAAAGGCAAAGACAGATAAGACCTTTGATGTGGCTCTCAGTCAGCTTTCAGGCGCTCTCTCCGCAAGGGTAGGCTCGCTTCGAAAGGAGCTTATGGATGTCCTTGTCGAAATTACCGTAAATATAGATTATCCTGATGAGGATATAGAAGAAATCACATATGAAAAACTCCAAAATAGTCTATCACAGATAGACGATAAAATAAAGGATATGCTCGCATCTGCGGGGACCGGACGCATTCTGCGCGAAGGCCTCGCCGTTTCCATAATAGGAAAACCGAATGTGGGAAAATCATCGCTCATGAACGCACTTTTGCGCGAAAGTAGGGCGATTGTCACAGAAATACCGGGGACGACGCGTGACACAATTGAGGAATTTCTGAGCATTAGAAATATACCTGTGAAGCTTACGGACACAGCCGGGATACGTGAAACTGACGATAAAATTGAAAAAATAGGAATAGAGAAGAGCAAGGAAGCCTTCAATCGGGCTGATCTTGTGATTTTTATGATAGATGCAAGCGCAAAGCTCACCGAGGAAGATGAGGAAATAATCGAAATAATCGGTGACAGGCCGCTTGTTGTGATGTTGAATAAAAACGACCTCGGGCAAAGCGTCAGCGAGGCTGAGATTTTGGCTCGTTTGAAAAATGCCGAGATAATATGCGCATCGGTGGCGAATGGGCAGGGAATTTCGGAGCTTGAGGAAAAAATAGAAAATCTTGTATATGGAGGAGGCATAAGGCAGGAGGAGAGAAGTCTTGTGACAAATGTGCGACATGAAGAGCTTCTCAGAAAGGCAGAAAAATCTCTTGCGGATGCTTTGCTTTTGGTAAAGCAGGGCGAGGCTCTCGATATACTTGAAATTGACGTGAGAAGCGCCTATGATTATCTTGGTGAGATAATAGGCGAGACGGTGGGCGACGATATAATCGATGAGGTATTCAGCAGATTTTGTCTAGGAAAGTAGTTTTGAAAATGCTTTTTAGGAATGCGCGCAGAGATTTTGAGTAGCGAAAACGCAATATATTGTAAATAGAGTAAAATTTTGTATTTAAAAGCAATAGGAGAATATAATAGAAGATGGAACGTTTTGTAATGGATGACTATGACGTGGTCGTAATAGGTGCGGGGCATGCCGGCTGTGAGGCTGGACTGGCTGCGGCGAGGATGGGGAAAAAAACCTTGATCCTCTCCATAAATCTCGAAGCCGTGGCGATGATGGCGTGCAATCCTTCAATAGGAGGCACCGGAAAGGGTCATCTTGTGCGTGAAATAGACGCGCTAGGCGGTGAAATGGGTATAAATATCGATAAAACATTTATACAGAGCAAAATGCTCAATACCGCAAAAGGCCCGGCGGTTCATTCATTGCGCGCGCAGGCTGATAAGCAGCATTACCATCGAGAGATGAAGAAAACCTTGGAAAAGCAGGAAAATCTCGATCTTAAGCAGGGCGAGGCAGTTGATATAATCATGGCGGAAACGGCGGAGGGCAGGCAGAGAGCAGCCGGCGTAGTGCTCAAGACGGGAGCTGTGTATACTGCAAAGGCTGTGGTGCTTGCAACGGGCACCTTCCTCAAGGGAAAGATTTTCATAGGAGAAAGCTCATTTGAAAGCGGGCCAAATGGCCTGGCGCCATCGCTTGAGCTTGCCGAAAATCTTAAAAAGCATGGAATGAAGCTGCGCCGTTTCAAGACGGGCACTCCTGCTCGCGGACTTGCGCAAAGCCTTGATTATTCAAAGATGACAGAGCAGACAGGTGACGCGGAGATAGTGCCTTTTTCTTTTTTAAATGATGAGCTTGAAAGGGAGCAGGTGTCCTGCTGGCTGACATATACAAATGAGAATACACATGATGTTATAAGAAAGAATTATCATCGTTCTGGCCTTTTTACGGGTGAGATAGAGGGTATAGGGCCGAGATATTGTCCTTCGATAGAGACAAAGATATTTAGATTTCAAGATAAGGAGCGGCATCAGACCTTTATTGAGCCGGAAGGTCTCGATACAGACGAGGTATATATCCAGGGAATGAGCTCTTCACTTCCTGAGGATGTGCAGCGTGATTTTTATCATACAATACCTGGCCTTGAAAATATGATAATTGCAAGGCCGGCATATGCCATAGAATACGATTGCATAGATCCTCTGAATCTGCAGCTCAATCTTGAAAATCGCGATATAGAAAATCTTTTCTGCGCGGGACAGTTCAACGGAAGCTCCGGATATGAGGAAGCCGCCGCGCAGGGCTTGATGGCCGGAATAAATGCGGCATTGAAGATAGATGGCAGGGAACCGTTTATTTTGGACAGAAGTGAGGCTTATATCGGGGTTCTGATCGACGATTTGGTGACAAAAGGTACTGAGGAGCCTTATCGTATAATGACCTCCAGAGCGGAATATCGTCTGATTTTGCGTCAGGATAATGCGGATATGCGACTTACGGAGAAGTCATATAAGATTGGTCTCGCTTCAGAGGAAAGATATCGCCGTTTCCTCGCAAAGAAGGAGGCTGTGGAGCGTGAACGTCGTCGTCTTGAGCAGGTGACGGTTGTCCCGGGACAGGTGAGGGACTTCCTTGAAAAGCATGGGAGCACGCCGCTTCAAAATAAAATAAGTCTTGCGGAGCTTTTGAAGCGTCCTGAAATCAGATATACTGATCTTGCTGAGATTGACAGTGATATGCCTGCTCTCAGCCAGCACGCGATAGCGCAGCTTGAGGTGCAGATAAAATATGAAGGCTATATAAGCAAGCAATTGCAACAGGTTGAAAGATTTAAAAAACTTGAGAATAAGAGTCTTTCTCCGGAAATGGATTACAGCGAGATTGAAAGCTTGCGCCTGGAAGCTGTAGAGAAGCTGAATAAATTTAAACCTTTGTCAGTGGGACAGGCCTCGCGTATATCGGGTGTGTCGCCGGCAGATATAAATGTGCTGCTTGTATATCTTGAAAAACAAAGACGCACGGCACATGCACACTCCTGACTTTAGTCGCGAGTGACTTCGCAGGGGAAATATAAAAGATAAGCTTTGGTGAAATGGAGGAAGATTTTTTGTATATAAAGAATTTGGGAGAGGCTCTTAGAAAGCTTGGTATCGAATATGATGATGAGCTTTTGGGAAAATTTCGAGCATACATGGAAGGCGTGCTGGAATGGAATGAAAAGGTCAATCTTACGGCGATTACAGACCGGGATGAGTTTATAAATAAACATTATATAGATTCTTTGGCCTGCGCAGGACAAAGCGAGATCTTGAATGCCCAAAGAATAATAGATGTAGGTACAGGCGGCGGCTTTCCGGGCATACCGCTTGCACTTATCTATCCTGAGAAAGAATTTGTACTTATGGATTCTTTAAATAAGAGATTAAAGATAATTGCTGAGCTTTGCGGAGAGATAGGCATTGGAAATGTGACCGTGCTTCACGGAAGGGCAGAGGAGCTGGCACAGAAGGCAGACTATCGCGAAAGCTTTGATCTTTGTGTGTCGCGCGCTGTTGCAAATCTTGCTACGCTTTCGGAATATTGTCTGCCATTTGTAAAGCCGGGTGGATATTTTATGGCCTATAAAGGCCCAGAGTGCGAAGCAGAGCTTTCAGAAGGGAAGAAGGCTATAAATGTTTTGGGTGGCACGGTAACGGAAATAAGAGCGGCCGGACTTGAAGAATTTTCACACAATATAATTTGTATAAAGAAAATAAGGAGTACTCCGGCAAAGTATCCAAGAAAGGCCGGCACGCCTTCAAAACAGCCAATTCGCTAAAAGCTCGGCTATAGCTGTAGCTTTTATGTTTCACGTGAAACTATATTATTTGTATCTGACATGCCTTCATAGCATCCAGCGCCGTTTTATGACTTTCTGGTGTAACACCGGCGCAGCATTTTGAATCTACTATGATAGGAACATTTGGAAGATATGCCTTTGCGAGCATAGCATTTGAAATAACGCATATGTCTGTACATAGTCCTACAAAAGTGATAGATTCTAAGCCTTTGCCGGAATCTGAAAACAAGCTATCATCCAACTCTTTAAGTGCTTCTGCAAGCTGTACACTGCCAAAAGTATTCTTATCAAAGGTATGAGTTCTGGATTCGTCGGCGGCAAAGCGCATTACTTCTATATCGGGTTGGATTTCCCAGCCATAAGTCCCTTTTATGCAATGCTCTATAGGGAGATTGCTTCCCTCCTGTGTTTCTAAATAGTTTTCATCATGAGTATCGCGAGTATAAAACACACGCTCTGATCCTGCTATAGCCATTATTATTCGCTCCATAACATTAGGGACAATGGCTACTGCTTCCTTTGTACCTAGGGCTCCATCAATAAAATCGTTTTGCATGTCTACTACAACTAAAACTTTCATTTTTTTGACCTCCTATCTCTGATAGATACATACACTGTATTTGTAGTTCTATTTCCATATGTTTAGTATATGTACATTTTTATTTATAGCAAGCACAAAATCAATTTTACGCCAAGCTTTATAAATATTAAAAGTAAATAACTTCTTGTGAGCAAAAGTAAAAATTTGAATGTCGCTTACTATGATGATTTGGCTTTTCGAATTAAATTCTAACATAAAGGCGGGCGATTTTCAAGAGGGTCTGCCTACAGCTCGCTACGAAGCCGGATAGCAAATAGCTGGACGCTAATTCTAAAAAGCATAGTTTTACAAACTCACATGATCTTGAAGATTTGGGGCTACACCTGTCTTTGGAGGCTCGGCCTACACCTACCCTCGGGACCGAATCGACTTACACATGGTCCCTCAGGCAGCTAAGGCCTCGCTGCATTTTGACAGTTACCACCCCAAATCTTCCTTACAACAAATGATTTGATAGAGCATACTTTTTAAAGCTCACATGACTTTGAAGATTTGGGGCTAAAGCTGTCTTTGGCCTGGTGTTCCTCGCAGGAGACAGCTAAGCTCATCTCGCCGGTTTTGGGCTGCGACTTTGTCCACACGGATTTTGCGGAGCAAAATCCGTGCCAAAGGCTCGCAGCAGCCAAAACCCTGGCTCGAATCGCTTGCTGTCTCTAGCTGCTCGTCACAAGGGCCTGCAGCCAGCTACCACCCC
>CAVHIG010000052.1:0-13037 GCA_963636105.1 Anaerovoracaceae bacterium | reverse complement strand
GGCCGAGCCTCCAAAGACAGCTTTAACCCCCAAATCTTCAAAGGTAGTTTGAAAAAGTATACTTTTTAGAATTAACAGGTAGCTACAGGTCTTTCGTTCAAAAACAGCTCCCGGAATTCTTCCTTCATTTTCTCAGCTTCGAATTCCAATCCGTGCACGTGGTAGTGGCTGATGAGCCCGAGATAGCAGCCCACTGCGGAAACTGCGCCGTTTCCATCGCCGCCGAGTGCCTCGCAGGCCGCCTGTTCTATAATCGCTATCGGATTTTCATTCTCTCCGCTTAAAATCGCATTATTTATGAGCCTCGTAGTCAGCGTCGGATAGTTTGCTGTATCCTCTATAAGCTTATCAAAGAGCGCTATCACCTTATCTTTTCCAGACGCGTCGATTCCCGCAAAATAGGTCATAAGCTCCGCGACTTCCTGGCTGACTATACCCAGCATGAGCTCTCTTGCCCCTGAGAAATGGTTGAAAACCGTCGTGCGGCACACATTTGCGCTGTTTGCTATCTGCTGGAAGCTCACCGTGTCTATACCATTTTCCTCAAAGAGCACCTTTGCGGCATGCAATATTTTTTTCCTACTTATTTCTTTCCTTGCGGCCATCATAGCCTCTCCTTTTTCATCCTACGGCCAGCGCAGGCCATTATTTGCGTAGCTGTTTATATTTTAGCTTCTATTTTTGTCGATTTTACAGCTTGCGGCCATCGCAGGCCATTATTTGCGTAGCTGTTTATATTTTAGCTTCTATTTTTGTCGATTTTACAGCTTGCGGCCATCGCAGGCCATTATTTGCGTAGCTGTTTATATTTTAGCTTCTATTTTTGTCGATTTTACAGCTTGCGGCCAGCGCAGGCCATCCTTTTCGTTTCTTTTAGTTTATTTTAGTTTTTCTGCAAGACCGGCTTTTCCTATTTTTTCCCGGCCTTATTTGCGCGGCTATTTGTATTCAGCGAGCCTCTGTATACGAAAAATCTATCATATAAAAATTCCGAGGAAAGATTCGCGGCCATCGTCACGGCAAGCACCGCGTACTCATTCCAGCCGATGTTTGTAAGGGCATTTCCCCACCAGGTCGAAAGCGGTGTAAATACGCAATAGAATGCCGCCACCTTCAGCATAGCAATCGGCACGTTGTTTGCGGATTTGAAGGTGAATTCCCTATTCAATGTAAAATTCCACAGCACCGACAGGGTAAGCGCCGTCAAGTAGCACGGCGTATAAGGCAGGCTTGTAAGCTCATGCATCGCCGCAAAGGCCGCCGCTTGAATTATGCCTGCCGAGGCCGAAAACAGCACAAATTTCACAACCTGTGCCGCGTTTTCCTGTTTTGTAAGCATCTGGGAGGGAGCTCCGCCCTCACCCTGCAATTTCTTATCTTCCATTTTGCTTCCTTTCTATATTACACAAATCCGGCATGCAGCTTATCCGGCTTTTTCTGCATACCCTGCACCAAGCGCTGCAATTGTACTCACGTCCATTTTGTACTCAAGTACAATTATACTCCTATACGCGCCTTTGTCAAACTATTTTGTGAAATTCTTATTTCTTGTATTTCCCGCGCGTTTTGCGTATAATGTATGTGTGCGCAAAGCAAAACGGCATCGAAAAGCTTATCCTCTTCGGTTCGCGGGCCAGAGGCGATTACAAGCGTACCAGCGATATAGATCTGGCTGTCAGCGGCGGCGACACGGCTCGATTTCAGCTTGACATAGAAGAAGACGTCTCCACGCTTTTGATGTTTGATGTCGTGGATCTCGGAGCAAGCGTTCAGCCTGAGCTCCTGGATTCCATAAATCGGGAAGGAAAACTTATATATGAGAAAGTATGAAAATTTCTGCGCGGCCTTGGCCAATATGCAAGAAACAACGTGGCGCATACCTATAATCAGGCCATAGCGATGGACATAATCCGTAATTCTAAAGTGAAATTTTACGATATGTTCTGCAAATTGAAGGAAAACATGGATCGGGAGTGGATATAATGAGCAGCAACACAAAAGGGGTACTTGCGACGGTAATATCAGCGACATTTTTCGGGTTTATCCCACTTATGGTCAAGGTCATTTCAAACGGCGGCGGAAGCACAATCGGCGCCGCTTTTTATCGTTTTGCGCTCTCTCTGCCGGTGCTTTTCATCTACCTGAAATGCAAAAAAATCCCATTTGCAATCACAAAACGACAATTCATCGACATCGTGCTCATCACGGTCCTCGGCTACGCGGGCACGACAGCCTTCCTTTTCTCGTCCTACGCCTTCATACCGCAAGGCATGGCGACCACCATACACTTTACATATCCGGTCTTTACAATCCTGGGCTGCCTCATCTTCCTGCGCGAAAAGGTGAAACCCGCGAAATTGCTCGCCGTCGCCCTTTCCTTCTCAGGAATACTCTTCTTCTATGACGCGAGCGGCTCCGTCAAGCTCTTTGGCATCGCCATCGCCTTCGTTTCGGGCATGACATACGCGTTTTACTCGATTTACCTGCGCGAAAGCAGCCTCCGCGGCATGAATTCCATCAAGCTCATCTTCTACCTGAACTGCGTAGGCACCGTAATGATGCTCGTAATTCAGCTCATCATGGGTAATTTTACGCTCAGGCTCACGCCTCTCGCTTGGGGTGTGGCGATTTTTCTTGCGGTAACGGCGTCGTTTATCGGCGTGCTGGGGTATCAGATAGGGGTGAAGTGCATCGGCCCGGAAAACGCCTCTATTCTGAGCACCTTTGAGCCCATCACAAGCGTAATCCTCGGAATATTGGTATATCACGAAAGCTTTTCGCTCAGGACGCTTTTCGGCTGCCTCTGCATACTCTCCTCGGTAGTAATCGTCGCAAAGATGAAGGAATAAAAGGTAAAGAATATATGCTAAAAACAGTGCTCCTTCTCAGGAGCACTGTTTTGGGATTTGAATATGATCATCAAAGGATTTTATCCATGAATGATTTGCAATTGATTTTAGTGTTTCAAAGAGAATCGTATTTAATAATGCTGACTATGCCAATGCAGCGCCGAGAGCCTTGCAGGAAGCTACAGCATCATCGTCAGGTGCTTCGTTGCAGATTACGCTATCGCAAACCAGGAAAGCGCCGTCATTTTTGCAAGTATCTTCCCAGGTTCTCATCCATTCACCGTCTCCCCATCCGTAGGAGCCGAAGAGAGCGATTCTCTTACCGGAGAGCTTGCTTTCGCAGGCACTGAACATAGGCTCAAATTCGCTTTCCTCCAGAGATTCTACACCCATGGAAGGGCAACCGAATGCGATAGCATCGTAAGAATCCATCATAGAAGCATCAAACTGTGAGCAGTCCTTCAGCTCTACCTCAGCACCCTTTTCAGTCGCGCCAGCTACTACAGCCTTTGCCATAGCCTCTGTATTTCCTGTACCACTCCAATATACTACTGCAACTTTACTCATTTTTTGTTTACCAACCTTTCAAAAAAATTACATTTTATTTATCTTATCCACGCCCGGGCACCTACCGATGCCAGACGGAAATATCAAAACCTGTCCCTCCATCATAGTCGCCTGCAAATCGCAAGCCACCTGCCAGCTCTCGCCTATCGCCTACGAAATTGGAACCACCTGCTGCCCCTAGCTAACAGCTCACGACCAGTCTGCCAAAGGAGCTGTGCTTGCTGTACGCGTTTTTATACAGCGCCGTACACTTGTCATAAAGAGCAAATCTCTTGCGCGCCGCATTCTCATCGCCATAAACGCGCCATGTCCCCACGCATTTTGCCTTTCGTGAGCCTTCCACCATGAATCCGCGCACATCCTCAGCCGGATATCCCAAAAAAAGTCCGATTTCATGCGGAAATTCCGCGCTTTCGTTTACTCGTCTCACCAGCTCCGCCACGCAGCGGTCGACATTTCCGGTAGGATAGAGCTTTTCTTCCAATATGGAAACGGCGGTAGCATCCCTTAGATCCTTTTTCAGCTTTCCCGGGCGGTACATGTATATGAGTACGCGTCCTTCCATGAATTTTATCGGTATCATACGGGCGCCGCAGGGCACAAGACAGGCATTCAGCCGGCGTATGCTTTCAGAAAGCGTATCCTTGTCCTCCATAGGACATGTAAAAAGATTTCCCGTTTTCAATCCGGCCATCGTAGGCGAGCAATGCGCCACAACTAATTCTTCACACATAAAAAGTCTCCATTCCATTCCGCCGCCTTGCATCGGCACAAATAATTTTAAGCCATACTCGGCACATGTGCATCCAATATGTTCTTCAGCGCAGACATCGAGCTTGTGTGACTGTGAACCATTGGAATTCCGCGCTTCTTTGCCTGGCCTGTAGCCAGATTCAGCATTTTGTGCGACATCGTGCTTGTAAATAATACGAGCAGATCCGGCGAACCGAAATTCTGTATACCCTTATCAGGATCCACGAAGATGCGGGCGCTGCAAGAATATTCCTTGCAAAGCGCCTCATATCTTCTTATCATTCGCTCATTTCCCCCTACAATAACTACACTCATATCTAAACTCCTTTTCCCTTTTGAACAAACTTCTTATATCATTCGCAGTTAGCCTTTGCTAACTGCAGCTTTTAAAATTAAGCGTCCCCTGACGCCCTCATCCCTCTTCACTTTTTGAACGTTGCAGCCGCTGTCCAACGGAGGCGTTGTGCGGTTAGCGGCTGCTAACTGTCGGGAATAAATATAAGTTAGCGCTTGCTAACTACGACTATATTAGCATACGCTAACCGAAAGTGCAATACCTTTTTTGAAATTTTGGCAAAAATTTTTTCTTGTATGTTACAATTCAGACCACACGATAGGGAGGCCTCTGCCTTAGAAGCGTTCGTAGGCCACTGCGGAAACTGCGCCATTTCCGCAAGCTCCGCCGTTTCCGCGAGCTCCGCCATTTCCGCAAACTGCGCCGTCAGTGTACTCAAAGCGCACGGTGTAGCCGTGTCCCGGGTCTGGCAAATATGCGTAAAAGCCCTTTTCTGCGTCATATCCAAAGCACTCGCTCATTATGACAGAGATGACTCCGCCGTGGCAGACCACAAGGGCGTCCTCGCCACGCTTTTTAAGAAGCTCAAGCCCCTCTGCCACGCGATTGCGAAATTGCAAGCGGCTTTCACCCGCAGGTGGCGCAGACGTATTTGTAGTATCGCTTATCCACTCCTGATATGCAGGCAGATCCTTTATTTCTTCGTAGGTCGAGCCTTCAAAATCGCCGAAATTTATCTCCTTCAAAAGTCCAAGCGTCTCGTGCGGCTGCTTGCCGTACAAAAGCTCAAGCGTTTCCTCCGTCCTTATCATTCCGGATGTGTAGAGCTTCTTGCCCGTGCAAACCGGGTATATACCCTTTTCAAGGTTTTCTTTCAAAAGCGCGATGCCTTCTCCTGCCAGGTGTACATCCTTCCAGCCGTAATACCAGCGCTTCAAATTGCCCTCTGTGATGCTGTGCCGTATAAAGTCTATAGTAAAGGTTTTTTTGCCGCTTCCTGTTTTGCCCATTCTTGTAATTATCCTCCTGTATCTACTTCAGCTTTTGCGGCAGGCCGCAAAATATCCTTGTCACCGTCTTTGCCTTTTTCGCAAGGTAAATCATAGTGCGACCCATCATCTCACGCCAGCCGCGCTCGTCCTCATCCATAGGCACAATGCCCTGTGAGACGTCTGCCATTATTATGACCTTGTCCTTTAAAAGGCCCTCGCAGGCTTCCAGATAGTCCCGCGCCTCAATTCCGGCCTTTTGGCAAAGCCATACGAAATTTTCCAAATCGTCTATCGCCTTTAGACGCCTGCCGCCGTTTTTCAAGGCATCTGAGAGATTGCCCTCCTCGCCGCACGTATATATTTCACTATCCTTCAAATTGAAGGCCTTCTTTGCATATTCGGTCTTTCCCTGATATGCTCCCCCAAAAATCAAATCCATTTGCCCTATTTCTTCCTTTCGTCCAAACTTTTCATAAAGGCTCCTTATAAGGGTATTATACACTGTTTGCAAGGCGATAGCAATCGAAAGCTACACAAGCAGCGCGAGCGCAAGCATTGCCACTGCTTCTCCCATAGTCACGGTATATCCGGAGATATCGCCGCTCATGCCTCCAAGCTGCCCTCTCGCATAAGCGCCGGCCAAAAGACAGGCTATAAGCTCTGCGCAAAGCACAGCAAGTGTCGCATTGCCGCCTCCGGCAAGACAGGAGATCGCGACTACCACAAGCAGCGCAAGCGCCGTCACAGCAAAATGCGCCATATGCTTTCCCGGCTTTACCGTGCCGCTGTATTGGCTGTGAGATAATGGCTTTTTTGTAAGCACATCCCTCGCCGCCACAAAGCGCGAAACCATCGGAATTATTATCAGCGGAGCGCCCATAATCGAAGCTCCCATACTCGCCTCACTCTTACCCAAGGCCGCCACCAAAGTCGCCACCAAGGCCGTGGCCTCTGCGGAAGACGAGGCTGCGTGCAAAAACTGCGCCGTTTCCGCAGCCGCAAAAAGAGCCGACATAGCAGCGTAGCACGTCAAGAAAAGCACCGCAAGGCTTATCACCGCAAAGGCTCCCACGTGCGAATCCTTGAGAATCTTCTGGCGCTCCTCAAGCGGCCTGCGCGAGAGAATCGCGTCCGAGCAGTCCATAAAGCCGTCGAGATGAATGCAGCCCGAAAAAAGAAACGGAAACAGCGCGAGCACGAGCGCCGCAAGCTGCAGCGGAATGCCGAGCTTTAGGCAAAGAAGATACAGGCCGTACCAAAGGCCGCCCATGATGCCTCCAAAAATGGGAAACCACCCCAGCATTATGCTGCGGCAGCTGTCGTCCCACACCTTATGCGGGCAGGGAATCGCGAAAAAATTTCCCCACGCCATAAAAAAACCATACATCAAGCGTTTCATTTTTGCTCCTTACACTCCCTCACGCTCCCGTATGCCACCTCGAGCACCCGCTCGCATATCGCCGCAAGCGCCCTGTCCGCCTGAGCGAGGCCCCTTCTGTAAGCCTCCACCGACTTGTCATAGCGGTGCGCGTCCGAATATATGTAATCCGACACAAAAACCGTGTTTCCGGTGCGCCGCGCAAATTCGCAAAGGTCAGCCGCCACACGATCCGGCGCCGTATAATCCATGCTCCCGTCCTCACGAAACATTTCATTCGAAAGAAGCGCCGTCACACTGTCGAGCAAAAATACACCGCTCGCGTCCGCCCGCCCGTCATCAAGGCAGGCGCACAAATCCAAAGGCTGCTCTATCGTTGTGAAGCCCCAGCCGTCGCGCTCGCTTATGTGGCGGGCTATCCGCGCTCTATCCTCTGCATCGTGCGGAATCATGGTCGCTATGTAGTACAGTGGTTTTTTTGCGGAAACGGCCGCGTCGCGTGCTATCGTCTGGGCTATGTGCGATTTCCCGTTTTTGCAGCCGCCGCTGATAAATACATTCATCAGAAGCACTCCTCCTTGCGCTTTTTTATCTCATCCAGATAATCATCATTTATGGCAGCCTCCTCAAAGGTCGCCATCTCATTTGCAATGGCACAGGCCGCTTCCACAATTTTGAATGCAAGCGGACAGCCGCTGCCCTCGCCGAGCCTCATGCCGAGGTCCAAGAGCGGCTTTTTCTTCATCGCCACCATCGCATACATGTATCCCGCCTCATAGGACTTATGCGACGCGATCATATAATCCGCCGCCAGCGGGTTCAATCTGCAGGCCGCAAGTGCCGCCACCGCCGAGATGTACCCGTCTATCACGACCGGCCTTCTGCAAAGAGCAGCTCCCAGATATGCTCCGGCCATGGCCGCTATATCAAAGCCGCCCACCTTTGCCAGCACGTCCACTACATCTATGTCTGCCTGCCCCGAAAAGCCATAGCGCGCGCAGACCTCGTCCACTATTTTCTTCTTGTGCGCAAAACTTTGCGGCACTATGCCAGCGCCCTTTCCGACAGTCTCCTCCGCCGGCAGTCCGGTGAGTGCCGAAAGCACCGCCGAGCTTGTCGTGGTATTTCCTATGCCCATCTCGCCTATGCCAAAAATGTCATATCCTGCCTTATCGATCGCAAAGGCCATCTCCAGTCCTATCGCAAGTGCGGAAACGGCCTCATTTTCGCTCATGGCAGGTTCCTTCGCGAGGTTTGAGGTGCCGCGGCGAATTTTTCTGTCTACAAGTCCGTTTGTCACGCGCAGCTCTACCATATCAGCGTCATCAGCAGCGCGGTCAGTCTTGAGATTCCGGCCAGTCTTAGGATTTCGGTCAGTTGAAGCTCCATCAGCCTTGAAATTCCGGTCAGTCGGCACAGCCACAAGCGGCTCCTTTACATAAAGCTCTGCCGGAATATCTTCCTTTATACCCATATCCACAACCAGAAGATCCGCTCCAAAGTGCTTTGCCAATGTCCCCACACCAGTAAGCCTTCTAAGGAAATTCATGGTCTGCATCCTGGTCACAGACTGCGGAGCCGAGGCCACGCCCTCCTCCCAGACACCATTGTCCGCGGAGAAAATCGCTACGCAGGTCTTGTCCACACTGTTGTGCAGCCTGCCTCTTATCCCGGAAAGCTGCACCGCGATATTTTCCAAATCTCCAAGTGAGCCCAGAGGCTTTGCAAGCTTGTCCTGATAGCTCCGCGCCTCCTCCATCGTCACCTCATCCAGCGGCTGTATTTTACTTATTTTATCCAAAAATGTCTTTTTATCCAATTTTATTTTCTTTCTATCATATGTATATTTCATCAAGCAACACTGAAAATCACCTACAAATACTGCTGACTGCTCAGCGCTCACTGCTACCTTCAGGCCGAACCAAGCTATTCAAGCTCCCCATTCTGTATCCCGTAAGGTCGAGCGCCGCATATTCAAAGCCTGCCTCCTTTGCAAGTGCCGCGATTTCATCCATAAAGCCCTCGTCAAAAAAGCGGGATCTATCCTCCGGCAGCACCTCTATACGCGCAAGCAGCTTTGCGCCGCCCACCTCGTGAACTCGCACCCTCATCTGCCGAAAGCCCTTAGCTTGCAGCGCCTTCTCCAGCGCATATATAGCCGTAAGCTTTTCGGTAGTGATCCGCTCGCCGTATGGCACGCGCGAAGCCAGACAGGCAAAGGCCGGCTTATCCCAGATATCCACGCCAAGCTCATGCAGCGCCTCGCGGATTTCGCTCTTTTCAAGGCCCGCATCCTTAAGCGGACTCGCCACATGAAGCTCCTCGAGCGCTCTTATGCCGGGTCTGTAATCCTTGCCGTCGTCTGCATTTGTACCATCCGCAAGCACATAGCCCCTGCTCTTTTCAAGGAGCCCAGAAAATACCGCATTTTTGCAGATATAGCAGCGATTGGGCGGATTCTGCGTAAACTCCGGAATCGCTTCCGGCGCCACGTCCACGATTTCATGCCTGATTCCGCGAGAAGCGCAGAAATTTTTCGCGTATTCCACCTCATCCGGCGCAAAGTTCGGCGCGTTTGCGGTAATGGCGACAAGCTCCACATCGCAGCCTGCCGCAAAGGCCAGCAGAAAAGTGCTGTCCACACCACCCGAAAAGGCTACAGCCATGCGCCCGTAGCCCTCTATTATATTTTTCAGCTTTACTAATTTTTCCTTCATAAACCTCTCTCCATACCCGTTGTTTTTATTATCTCTCCGTTGCTTTTCGCTTCAGCGAAAAGCTTCGATTTTATATAAGTTTGTAAAAGTATACTTTACCAAAGCGCTTGCTCTGCCATTCTATTTATGATATTTTTCGCCTTTATTTATCTTGAAAGCCCTGTATATCTGCTCCAGCAATATGACACGCATCATCTGATGCGGAAAGGTCATCGCAGAAAATGACAGCTTAAAATCGGCTCTTGCGCTCACTTCCTTTGAAAGCCCGAGCGAGCCTCCGATGACAAAGGCCACATTGCTTTTGCCTAAAAGCGCAAGCTCCTCCATCCTCTCCGCCAGGCCCTCAGAAGATAGAGCCTTTCCATTTATTTCAAGAGTAATCACAAATGTATCTTTTTTCAAGTGCTTTAGTATCTCCTGCCCCTCGGAAACTTTCACGGCCTCCTCATCGGCAGGCGAAGCATTTTCCGGCAATCTCGCTTCCTTGAGTTCAACAATTTGCAGAGAGCAAAACTTCGAAAGCCGCTTGCTATATTCAGCTATGGCCTCCGTCCAATATTTTTCCTTCAGCTTTCCTATGCACACTATAGATATATTCATATTGTCTCCATATTGCAAGTTTTTCAGATTTGGCGAGGCCTAAGCTGCCCGAGGCTGGCTGCAGGCCGAGCCATAAATATTTTAGCACAAAATAACTGCTACAGCCACAAAATATTATACACTATATTTTCGAAGGCGGGATTGTGTGATTTTTTGATGATTTCTAAAAAATATTTAAATTCTCTGTGAGATGTGATAAAATAAATCTGTATCACGTCTCGATACAAATCTATAGAAGTGAGGCGACATTATGCTAAAACTTTACTCGGCTGTGCTGGGCAGTCGGGTTGCGGTATTTTTTACGGGGCTTGTGCTTTTCTTTGTGAAGCCGCAGTCCCTGGACATTACAGAAAATTTTGGAATAAGCAAAGGGCTTACCTTTGTGAATTTTGTATGGATTTACCTTATCTGTCAAATGCTGATACAGATTTTTTCAAAGCATCTGGGCAGTATGGGTTTTCGCAAGCAATTTGAATGCAATTATAAAGAGAGAAAGCGTCTTCTCGCTGCGGACAGGTCGGATTTCGCGGCTACTTATGCTTCGGCTATGGAAACGGCGTTGGCAAGCGCAAAGATTTCGGATTCGACGACAGTGAGTGATATCGTAAAGCGCGGTTTTTCGGGCGGCTTCCCGAAGGAGAAGCTTGCAACATTAGCAAGCAGCACATATTCGGAGCTGAGCGCGAAAACCTCAGAGCTGACAAGCGGAATTACCGCGAGAGCCTCAGAGCTCACAAGCATGGCTACGGAGCTCCCTGCAAAGGCCACAGAGCTGACAAGCGAAATTACCGCAAAGGCGACAGAGATAGTGACAGGCTCCGGAGAATACAGGGGCGCGGGTCAGACTGCTGCCCTGCCTTGGAACGGCGGCAATGCAGGCAATGTGATAGATGGCGTGACCGGTGCGCTCAAGAGCGGACTCCCGGGCTACAGCCTGACAGATGACATAGCAAATGTAAAGGAGCTCAACAAGGGAGCACTCAAGGTAATGGCCTCATGGCTACTTTTAAATGCCGTGATTGCGGGGCTTTATGTGGGACGACTGATAGATGCAAAGGTCATGTTTCTCATCATGCTTTTTTACGGAATGAGCGACCTTATATGCGTGCTGCTCTACTGCCCGTTTCAGCATTTGATGATGAAGAATAAGTGCTGCCGTACATGCAGGATTTTCAACTGGGATGGGGCGATGACAGTGACTCCGCTGGTGCTGATACCTTGCGCGTTTTCGCTGTCGCTTATAGCGCTCGCGGCTATCCTGCTCATAAAGTGGGAATTCACCTTTGCCAGACACCCCGGCCGTTTCCTCGAAAGCAAAAATTGCACGCTGGAATGCAAGAGCTGTGAGGAGCATTTGTGCAAGCATAAGCTCAATGACAAGAAGGGCGGGATAAGGCGGATATCGCGATGAAGGTATTAAAAAATTTGGAAAAATATAGAAATATATGCGCAAAATAAGAAAGGAATCGAAAAATGCATTACGAAATGGAGATTGAAGGATTAAAAAGGCAGCTTCCGATTTGCAAGGTAAATGATGACCTGTATATCGCGGCGTTTATCATGTTTGGCGATGTGGAGATTACGAAGGCGGCCGCGAAGGCTCTGCTTGCAAAGGCTCCGGAGCATGACATTATGATTACGGCGGCATCCAAGGGAATTCCTCTTGCGTATGAGATGGCGAGGCAGTCCGGTGCGGACGACTACATCGTGGCCAGGAAGGGCGCAAAGCTTTATATGCAGGACGTAATCTCGACGGAGGTGGATTCCATTACGACGGACCATATTCAGACGCTATGTCTTGGAAAGGATGACGCGGACAAGCTGCGCGGCAGGAGGGTGCTCATAGTGGATGACGTGATTTCAACGGGCGAGTCGCTCAAGTCTATTGAGCTTTTGGTAAATAAGTGCGGCGGTCATATCGTAGGCAAGATGACGGTTCTGGCTGAGGGCGCGGCGGCGGAGCGCGATGACATCGTGTATCTTGGAAAGCTGCCTGTGTTCAATGCGGACGGCACTATAAAGGCTTAGGTTGAGAAGCACTTTTACTCGTGGGAAAAATTGGAATTCTGGAGACATAGGGCAGGTCTAAAAGGATAATAGATCCGAGTAATTGGCGGAGCGGATTTGAATAAATAAAAGAGAAAGGTGGATGGAAGAAATGACAGAAATTACAAAGGACAAAGCAATAGAAATCCTGAAGGAATACAACAAGGAAGAATTTCATATAAAGCACGGCCTGACGGTGGGCGCTACTATGCGTTATCTTGCTGAAAAGCTGGGCTATGGTGATGAGGCCGATTATTGGGAAAACGTAGGAATTCTGCACGACGTGGATTTTGAGCTCTATCCGGAGCAGCATTGCAAGAAGGCACCGGAGCTTTTGAAAGCACATGGCATAGGTGATGATATGATACATGCTATCGTATCACACGGCTATGGAATTTGCTGCGATGTAGCGCCGGAGCATGAGATGGAGAAGGTGCTTTTCGCGACGGATGAGGTGACAGGTCTTATCGGTGCTGCAGCTCTTATGAGACCGTCAAAGAGCGTACAGGATATGGAGCTCAAGTCACTCAAGAAGAAGTTTAAGGATAAGCATTTTGCGGCAGGCTGCGACCGCGAGATCATAAAGAGGGGCGCTGAGCAGCTTGGCTGGGAGCTTGATCAGCTTTTGGATAATACGCTTGAGGCTATGAAATCCTTTGAGGGACAGTTTTAGGTCGTAATTACGCGAGTCGGCCGGCGTACGAATGGCCGAATTTTCAGTGGATTTGAAGTTATTAAGGCGGCCTGATTGCGGATATGCGACAGGCCGCCGTTTGTATTTTTGAAAACTATACTTTTACAAACTTATATAAAATCGAAGCAGAAAAAAGAAAGGTTATA
>CAVHIG010000051.1:0-13137 GCA_963636105.1 Anaerovoracaceae bacterium | reverse complement strand
GCGGTCTTTCTGACCAGCAATGGTGCTTGGAACATGGAATTTCAAGGACCACTCTTTCTGATGAGGAACTGACTTTTAAACAATTGAACCAAGTTGCTCCAATTATGGACTCGTTTACTACAACTTTCGCTCCGGTAGCCGAAATATGCTGCAATGATGTCATCATCCGAATCTCAAATGAGATTAGCTCGGCAACAGCTTGATTGGCTTCTATCAGGCCTCGATATTGAGCAGCCAAAGGCATTTCGTACTGAGTAAATTTCAATCCGCCAGAGCGTCGAAAAATTTACTAAAAACATTGAATTTCCAAGGTTTTATGCTTTCTTTTTCTTGCCATTTATGGTAAAATGTATATAGAAAAAGAAAGGATTTTGACATGATAAATTCAGCAATTGACATCCGCCTCAGAGAGCTTAAGGATGTAATTACACAACTGAATAAGACGATAGATTCTCAGAATAGCACTATCGAACAACCTTTCGGAGAATTCAGTTCGTCCTGTCACAGTAGGCAGGAAGAACTGGTTATTTAGCGTGTCCGTAGACGGCATCAATGCCAGTATGGGCATTTACACCATTGTAGAAATGGCAAAGCTGTACGGCCTGAGTCGTTACAAATATATTGAATATCTTCTGGAGCATCGTCCGAGTGAAAAGATGTCAGATGAAGAGCTGGCGAAACTTGCGCCATGGAATGAAGATGTTCAGAGGGCTTGCGCCAAAGCCACAAAGTAGCTTGCAGTAATCTGCAGGCTTTACTTTGCGACTACACCCTATGATTTGGCGCTTACCCTTATTGTGCTAAAGTGCTTCTATTAGTTCATTATTAAATTATTGTGAGTTAGACGAATTTGAAGTTGTCACTCTGTCAAACAAAACCTTATACGTTCCCAGCACCTGTTCACAGGGAATACATGCCGCATTCTCTGCCGTAAATTTTTGTTTAGGGTACACGGTTTTGATTTCCGTCGGATATGCTGGGAGTGTCTTGCCAATACTGATTCCGTGAGCATCATGGTCTGTAAATTTCCACTCGAACTTACAATCACAAAATTCCTTATTGCTTTCGATTGTCTCAGATTTTCTGAGTATCGTATCTTTACCGATAAAATAACAGCCAGCATTATCTTTTTCGGCTGGGCAGGAACCTTCGATTCCTACGCCTTCGAAAGAAATTTCAAGAAAGTCTGTTTTAAAGATTGTCTTTTTCCCTTGACGTTCAAACGATACCTGATTCCAATATCCAACATTAAGCCAACCTTTGTTCCCATCCTTCTCAACTGCTGTGTTAAATTCTACATATCCCGCAGCACCATCTCTGACTTCTGCGTTAATACGAAGCACTGGGCGCAAGGATTCATATCCATCTGGCAGAATTGCACGAAGTCTGTCCTGCTCTACGCCATAAGCCATTACATATTGTTCGATTTTCATTTTTTCCTCCACAAACTCCGATTTGTAAAACACATTCATTTCACATAGGCACATTATACCATAGTAAATATGCCTATGCGATAACATTTACTGCTTCTTTCGGTATGAACTCATCTTCTCCACAGTAACCTCCGGATAAAAGTAAGTAAGAATCGTTGCTTTTGGAACACCTGCGGCAAGTGCCTTCTTCACTTCCTCTTTCTGCTCTGCTTCATCCTGCATGGAGAATCTTCTGTTTAACTCTGCATCTCCAAGCATCATAAACTGCTCATAGGTAAGAGAATCTATAAACACATTCTCACCCTTATCCTTCAATTTTTCATAATACTTAACTGCCTTATCTGAAAGAATCTCAAATGGCGGACCGATAAGATTATCTGCCCCTCTTATTTGATGAACATAAGGCTCTCCCTTGCCATCTGCCGTCTGGTTAAACATCGGATGATTGAATTCGGCCTTCTGACCGGTGCTCCGGGCAGGGGCAAGACCACTGTGATAAGGAACTGGTCCTCAAGGCTCAACCCTTCACTTTACAATGTGATCTACACAAGCTTTTCGTGGATCATATTTCCAGTGCGGTCTTAAGCGACTTCAAGATGCTCTTTAATTTTGAGATGGACAACATTGAAGCAACAAAGCTGCCCTTCAAATAACCGGCGGAAGCAAAAAGATTCATAAATGCGTGCCAGTTATTAAGATTGGTTACAACAGCTAATGACTCCTTGAAAGTCTTTAAATTCTCTTCTCGCACATCCTGAGTAATTTCGCCTGTTTTAAGGTTCTTACCACGGAGCAGCATGTAGGCATAACGCAAACGTGCTCTTCTAAAACCCACACCGACTGCCATTCTGATTAAGTGCGACGGATCAACCTGAAGGATCTGATTATATGATGTTCCGTTATCAGGTATTCTTGACTCAGCACAGAATTTATTTATCTTGTCATGTACATCGTTATCATTGTATGCAATATGGTTAATTTTAAACACTTAAATGTACTTTCCAATCTGCCGGAAAATTCATAGCTGCCAAACTGATAACACTACTATTCTCCCGGAACAAAGTCTCCATCTCAGCTACAAAGCTTGTCCACTCCTCTTCTGATGATCTCAGATATTTCATAGCCAACAAAATCTGATATAATCCATTATGTGCCGGCGAAGGTGTTACTTTATCGGCATCCAGAATTTCCGGTGTCGTATGTATTGTGCGATTGTAAATTCTGGAATTATGTACGTCCGCACGAGAAGTAATTACTATTCCCGCATCAATATATGATTGCACCTGCTGTGCTATTGTTAATATTTGTTTTGGATATTGATACATAAAACACCCCATAAATGAAAAAGTCCCACCGGGTTGCGCATGAAAAATCAGAGGCGTGGTGGGTATAGGACGTTCTTCCTCCGGTAATTTCAAATCCGGTATGTAACAATCCCCAATCAGTACATAATCAATTCGTTCATAACGCACTCCTGATTTTTTAATTCTTAGCTCTGTGCCGGCATGAACTCGTGGATTGTATTTGCAACCGATGAAATCGGCATAGTCTGAAGCCAAACCTTGCCTGGACCTGTGAGCAATGTATTGAAGAATCCTTCGCCGCCGAAGAATTTATTCTTCAGGCCCTGTACCTGCTGAATATTCATGCTTACAGTAGTTTCAAATCCCGCGACATTGCCTGTATCTACGATCAGCTGCTGTCCTGGTGCAAGGTCATACTCCATCAGCTCTCCATCGATTTCTATAAATGCAATTCCATTGCCGGAAAGTCTCTGCATGATAAAGCCTTCACCGCCGAAAAAGCCCGCACCGAGCTTTTTGCTAAAATGAATAGAAAGCTCTACGCCAGCTGTTGAAGCAAGAAAAGCTCTCTTTTGAACGATGAATTCCTTGCCGGCTCCGATCTCCACAGGAACAATTGATCCCGGAAAGCTCGAGCCAAATGCAATCATAGCATTGTCGCTACCTGCCGTATAAACATTCTGGAAAATCGACTCCCCGGAAATTGCCTTGGAAAACATCTTGCCAAGGCCGCCGCCCTTCGTATCCATCTTGAAATTTGGTGTCTGCCAAACCATTGAACCACTTTCTGTGATCATCTGCTCGCCCTTATCAAGATAACAAATAACCACTGGAAATGCTCCGCCCTTAATTTCGTATTTCATTTTCTTATCCTCTCTGTCAAAACTACTGTGGATGCTGCTTAATTAAATTTTTTCACTAAAATTATATTTTACTTATCACGATAAAGCAAGGAGTTTCTAACATCTTCGGAGCTGTTTTCTACCTCGAAATTGTAATTTTGAATATCCATGCGGTAGAATCCAAAGTCTTAGTTGAAATATCTAAATACGCCTTTTACCTTTCCCAAAATCTTTACATCTTTTACAAGAATAGGATTCATGGATGAGTTTTCCGGCTGCAATCTTATATGATCCGCCTCTCTATAGAAGGTCTTGACCGTAGCCTCGCTTTCAAAGCCGTCTATCATAGCCACGACAATATCTCCGTTTTTTGCTGTATTTTGCTGTTCTACAAGTATATAATCCCCATCATATATGCCGGCTTCTATCATACTTTCGCCATGCACGGTGAGCATAAAGCATGTGCCTCTGCCCACGTATCTTGCCGGCAAAGGAAATGTATCATCAAGATTCTGTTCTGCAAGCACCGGAGTCCCGGCTGAAATGCGACCTACCACAGGCACATCCACGACATCCTCGCGCTCCCCCAGATTTTTTTGAAGATTTTCGCTGCTTCGGGAAACTGCGCCGTTTCCGCCTTGCAATCCGGCAGCGTTTTTATATCCCGAGTAGGAAGATTTTGAATTCTGTCCTGCGGCACCAGCGGCCATTTGATTCTTTATCATCAGAGCCCTCGGCTTTGACGGATCCTTTATTATATAGCCTTTTTTTACAAGATTTTCTATGTCTTTATGAGCCGTAGATGTGGATTTTATGCCAAGCGCCTTGCATACTTCCCTTACAGTCGGAGGGTAGCCCTTTCGCTCTATCTCGCCTTGCATATATTCCAAAATAGCCCTCTCCCTCTTCTTCAACTGCTCCGTCATCATCGTAAAAATCTCCATTCCGATTGTATACACTTACGCTGCTCTTACATCAGCGCAAATAAATTTGCAACGCCTTCATCGCTAAGTTATTTTACCACACTTCGGGCAAAAAGTAAACACCTGTTCCGAACATTTATTTCTTTCAGAACAGATGTTTTGCAAATTGTTTCTTTCCTATCAGAATCGCCGATAGCTTCTCCGAGTTTTCTAAAGTCGACTTTATTTTACTCGAACTCTAAGGCTTTAGCAATAGCTTTGCATGCTCTGCCGTAATATTTTTCACAGCCCCGCAAAGAGCGGCACGAGAATCGGCACGGAGATGCTCATTGTCACACCTGTCACGAAGGAATATATGACGATGTGGCTGCTTGTGCATTGCTCCACAATCGGAAGGCAGGTGTCCATCGCCGCGGCGCCCGCAAGCGCTGTCGTCTCTATATACCCCACATATTTTGCGACAAGCGGCATCAAAAGAATTCCTATAATTTCACGCATTACATTGTGCATAAAAGAGAGGGCGCTTATCTCCGCGGAGTATTGCGTAAGCAAAAGCGGCGCAAGACTGTACCAGCCGAAGCCCGCGCCTACCGCAAGACCTTCTCTCACGCTCAAACCGCTGATAAGCCCAGTAATACATGTGCCAAAAAGTGTCCCAAACATTATCGCAAAAGGAAAAACAAGTATTTTGAATCCTGCTTTCTTTATCTTGCCAAGGATATCGCCTTCTGTGCCGAGGCCAAAGCCCACGAAAAAGAGCATAAAGCAAAGCCCTACCGTTATGATCTTTTCCACTACAGCCGAGTAGATCTCATAGTCAAAATTTTTCATTATTACAAAATATCCGCAAAGTATGCCCAGCGCTACGGAAATCAATATTTTCTTACTCATTCTCGCCAAGCCCCTTTCTGTTGAGTTTCACAAGCCTTCTGGCAATGTGGGCAAAGCACACGCTTCCTCCTATGGCTCCCAGTGTAATCAAAAGCGCCTTCAGACCTATCGTGCCCAGTGAGCCTACCACTCTTTCATCTGAGCCTATATTTGTACCCATAAAAAAGACAAGTCCGAGTATAGCTGCCGATTGCAGCTTGCCGGGCCAGGTATAGTGCTTTCCCTTCGAAGTCTTATTTCCTACTATATAGCCGATAGCCGCCATGCCAAGGTAAAGTGCCAATGTCTTCATAAACCTCTCCTCAAATCTCGTAAAATATCCACAAAATCAAGTATTTCTTATGTGGACATTTTACCATGAGCCTATAAAAATTCCAATGAAAAGTTACAAAGAGTCCTGAAATTTTGCAACATCGCAAAGCCGCGGAAACTGCCGTGCTTAGGAGAGCTGCGCCGTTTACGCAAAAAAAGCCGAGGCAGCCTTTGCATGCCGCCGCGACTTTTCATATCTCAAAACCCCAATTACACCTCTGCAATCATTTTTTGTTCCGTGCAAAAACGCAAGATTTAGTAAAGCGGATGCGCGTCGCAAAGCTTCTTTACGATAGCGCGAGCCTCGCTTGCCTTTGTCTCGTCTCCCGGATTGTCAAGCACAAGCGCAATTGCCTCTGCCACATATTCCATATCATCTTCCTTGAAGCCACGAGTTGTAAGAGCAGGAGTACCTATACGGATTCCTGATGTCACAAACGGACTTTGAGTCTCGCCCGGTACAGTATTCTTATTGAGCGTGATATTTGCATCATCAAGGAGCTTCTCTGCTTCCTTTCCGGTAATATTCTTATTCATCAAATTTACGAGCATAAGGTGGTTGTCGGTACCGCCTGATACCAAGCGGAAATCCTTTGCCATCAAAGCAGCAGCAAGAGCCTTTGCGTTTGCCACAACCTGCTTCATCGTCACTTTGAATTCTGGCTGCAAAGCTTCCTTCAGGCATACAGCCTTTCCCGCGATCACATGCTCAAGAGGTCCGCCTTGTATTCCAGGGAAAATAGCCTTGTTCAGCTGCTTTTCGAATTCAGCCTTTGCGAGAATCATGCCGCCTCTCGGTCCTGTAAGAGTTTTGTGCGTAGTAGTGGTCACTATGTGTGCATGCTTCACAGGATTAGGGTGTACACCGCCGGCCACAAGACCTGCGAAATGCGCCATGTCTACCATAAGAAGCGCGCCTACCTCATCAGCTATCTCACGGAATTTGTCAGCCTCTATGATGCGAGGATATGCGCTTCCTCCGGCTACGATGAGCTTAGGATGATGCTCCTTTGCAAGTGCTCTCACCTGGTCAAAATCTATCATCTCAGTCTCCGGATTGAGTCCGTAAGGCACAAAATTGAAGTATTTTCCTGACATATTTGCCGGGCTACCATGTGTAAGGTGTCCGCCATTTGACAGATCCATTCCAAGAACGGTATCTCCTGGCTCAAGTACGCCAAAATATACTCCGAGATTTGCGCTGGAGCCAGAGTGCGGCTGCACATTTACATACTCCGCGCCAAAGAGCTCCTTTGCCCTTGCGATGGCTATACGTTCTACCTCATCTACATGCTCACAGCCGCCGTAATAGCGCTTGCCCGGATATCCTTCCGCATATTTATTCGTAAGCGCAGAGCCGTTTGCTTCCATGACCGCTTTGCTTGTATAATTTTCAGAAGCGATAAGCTCAAGCTTGTTTTCCTGTCTGTACATTTCGCGCCTTATCATCTGCGCTACTTCCGGATCCACTTTGTCCAAATAATTGAAATACATCCCAATACCCTCCTAATATCTGCTAAAATATAAAAACGTCGCTTTGTCCCTGCAAAACAGCAAGGTTCAAAGAGCCGAGCGGAATCATCAGATTCAACAGGTATATTCTATTACATTAGTCACAAAAAGTCCGCAAAAAAGTCGTAAAAAATAAAAAAATACGGCGCGAACTTTTGAGTCGTTCGCGCCGTTCCGAACATTGCATGCGTTTTTTACGCGCAACGTTCATGTTTTTAATCAAATACACCTGAACCCAAGTGTAGCCGAGCCCCTACAAGTCTTTTGACAAAATTACCAAAAGCTGCCCAGACCTCATCCTGACCTCCGCGACATCCTCCTCGAATTCATTGCTTACCCCAAGAGGAAATGAATTCCTGAGGACAGCATCCGTAAGCGTATAATGTGTACCTGACACGCACACGCCTTCGCACTTCTCAGAATAAGCAAGAAGCGAAAGCTTATAGCCCGGACGTTTTTTCACATGCATCACCTGTGGAAGAGGCGGCTGGCCGCATGAGAGCAGGCTTACAACATTTTGACTGTCGATTATATACGCCTTTACACCCTTTGAAGCAGAATAAGCGAGGCTTTGCAGATTTGATATCGTATGGTCAAGCCTGCCTCCGAGACCTCCTATAATATATATGTGCTCGGCGCCCTCCGAAATGGCATATTTCAGCGAGTAGATCGTATCCGTATCATCCTTCTCAACAGGAAGCGGAAGCGTCTTTATATGCGAAGGTATCCCCAAAGTGTAGGAGTCGAAATCTCCCACCACAAGGTTTGGAAGTATTCCGGCAGCCGCAGCGTGTCTATATCCTCCATCCGCACAGAGCACAAAATCAAAATCTATCTCCGAAAGCACCTCTTTCAAATCTCCATGAAAATATGATGTAATTATAACGCAGCTTTTCATATTATACTCATCCCTTTCCGTAACGAATCTATGTAAAAATTCATAAGAATATTTTAACATACAAATCAAAATTTGTCCCGCCACATGCGAATATATAATATGAAAATTCTAAAGCCCCCTGTCCCAGCCGCTCGCATACATTTCTCTCTTAAGCTCTCCCGCCTTATTTACAATATCGATAGGCGCGGGATTATGCTTCTTCATATAGGCAAGCAATTTCTTGAGATGTCCATAGCTGTCTATCGCCGAAAAGCGCTCCAAAAGCTCGCAAAGAAGCTCCTCCATAAATCCCCCGGCCTGCGCCGTTTCCGCCTTCGGAATATAAGCTATACGCACATCAAGGTCCTTGCATCTGCCGTCTTTACTCTTCTCATATTCCGCGATAAAAAGCACAGCACCTTTCAGCGTAAGCCGCTCAGGCATTATAAGATATTCCAGGCTCTTCGCAAGACAAATCCCAGTCTTTTCCACAAGAGTCAGCACCTTTCCTATGTCACCCGTATCCCAATCTGTAAAAGGGACATAACCCGTATAATCATAACAGGTCTCCAAAAGCCCCTCGCGAAAGACAAAGCTTGCCGGCAAAAACGCCCCGCACGCACCCTCTGCCAATACTCTCATCTCATAATCCTTCATGTATCCGCCCGCATACTCCATCACAAAGCTGTTTGTTCCTCCCATTTTTCCCTCCTTTATCTATACGGCCGTCACGCAATGCTTAACCGCAAGCTACCAGCTTCCAACTCCTCATCCACCACACTTTGAGCAAGCCTCATATCCCTTCTTTTCAGCATCTTGCTTATCCATTGAAATCACATATCTCTCAACTATATAGCAATCCCCACTGTGATAGACATGTCCCGTGTCGAAATAGTAGACATCCGAGCCACTTGCGAGCTTTCCCGGCTCACAGAGCTGGCAAGGTGAATATTTTATCTTCACATACATGTTCAGCTTCGCCTTCCGCGCACACACGTTTATGAAATCACAATTTTTCTCGTGATACTTCTCTCCCGCCCTCGGAAACACCCAAACCTCCTCGTAATCCTCCGCCGTTTCCATAGAAGAAAAGCCCGCTGCCTCCTCTGCATGCTCCCTTCCCGTAAAGCCCCTGAAGAGAAGCTCCTGCTCGCGAAAAAGGCTGTCATAGAGGCGCTTTGGCAGCTTTATGTCCACCTTGTAGCATGCCGAGACGTAGATAAGATCATCGATTCCGTCCCGCGAAAAAAGATAGTCAAAGTCCGTCAATATGAGATTTTCAGCGTCATCACTTGCATTTTTGAGTCTAAGGTAGAGCCTTAGCGGAAACGTCGTAGCTTCCTGCTCGCTGTAGGCAGTCATCGAAAGCCTATGCCCCTCGTCGCTCATAGCGTGGATTATCTGCTCATCCGCGGCCTCTGCTTTTATCAAATACGCGAATGTGAGCACCGCAACTATAAAAATCGGCAGAAAAATCACCGCCTCCAGCGTATAATATCCGCATTTTCCGCGCCGCCTGCGTCTTCTGTACATTTTATCTGGCATCCTTTTTTCGGCCATTCTCTTCAGCACCCCTTTGCTATCTATCTACCTGCCTTCTTCTTTTTTCTATACTCCGTGAGGCGTATGCTCCCCTCGGGACCATGTGTAAGTCGATTCGGTCCTGAGGGGAGCTGTAGCCGAACCTTCACCTGCAAGCTTTCCATATGCAGTGAGGCGTATGCTCCCCTCGGGACCATGTGCAAGTCGATTCGGTCCTGAGGGGAGCTGTAGCCGAACCTTTTTAGTAATTTTGCATATATTTAAATTCCCTGCCATTCACATTTGCGGAAAAAGAAAAGCCCACAATATGCTCCGCTATGAGAAAATCCGAATAATATGCAGCGCGCATATTGAGCTGTATCAGATCCATCATTCGGAGAAGCTTCGTATCCTCATCCATTATATACAGGAAGAGTCTCAAATAATCCTTGTAATCCTTTCCGGCATCCGAGCTCGGCCTTATCGCCCCTTCCATACCTATGTTTTCAATGGCAGATTCAAGATCTACGGCCCAGGTAAGCTCAGACTTAAAAAAAGCCACGTTTTGCCCTTCCTTTAGCAAAGACCAGTCATTATAAGCCTCCGCAGCGCCCCAGGCGGCTATCAGCACAGCCTGCGTAGCTACAGCCTCCGGCCCCGGAGTGAGCAGCTCTGCCATTGCGAGAGTCTCCTCACATTTTCCTGAATCCGCATAGATATGCGCGGAATTCAAAGCCGTGCGCAGCCCAACAAATACATTTCGAAAAGCCTTTCTGTTGCCCTCATCGCTATACTTCCCAAATAAGATGTACTCTGCCTCATTCTTGAAAAAGGTTTCCCTTTCGACCTCGTTTCCAAAGGCACACCTGAAATTTGAGACAATATATTCGTTTGTATACCAGGTATCAGTACCGTTTTCAATAATCCCAAAGCCCTCTTCTTCAAGTAGAGAGGTATTTATTCCAAACCTGTGTATGCCATTTGAGAGCAGACTTTTTTTCTCGGCCTCATTTCGCAGCGTCCGCTCCGGGTGCTCCTCTTCTCCGCCTTTTGCGCCGGCTTCCACTTCGCCTGCCTCCGTTATAGCCTCCTTCCACTCCTCCTCAAGGCCTTCGGATTCTAAAAACCCGGAGAGTTTGTCCGAAAGCTGTGAAAGAGTCGCATATTTCTGAGCTTCGACCACCGCGGCCTCGAAAACCTCCGTATTGCTCAAAGAATATGCCGAAGCATCGCAATTTACGCCCTCAAGGCTCATCTCAGAAAGATTCTTATCAAAATAGTATTTGAGTCTATCCTCTACTGCGCCTTCAAGCCCGCAATATGCCAGGATTCCATACTCCTTTTTCAGCCTTCTGTCATATTCTCCAAGCACGGATCTGGCCGAAAGCCGCATTATACCGTCCGCCGCGGAGGAATCCGCCGCCGTTTTCGCCGCATATAAAAATACCATGGCCGCGCCTATCATGCTCACCAAAATCATTGTGAGGAAAATTGCTGACGAGCCTTTTTTATTAAATCTACCCATCTTACATACTCGACCTCATCCGCGATGTAATAACTTCCATAAAAAGATTTATTCACGACATGATTTATAAGCCCTCTGCCGCTCAAAGCCTTTTCGGCCTCCGCATAGAGATATTTTTCCGTCAAGAAGCCACCCTCATACGTCTCAATCTCAAGATTCCAGGCTTCGCTGCCGTATTTGTCTGTCGGACAAAGCTCAGCAATATTTGTAAGAGAGGCGGTCTCCGTCCTGACACCGGCCTCCTGACGAAGTGCCATATGCTGCGCGGCATTCATAACCGTCACGCCATACATATTTATAAGTATGTACACAAGTGTAATCACGGCTACCAGTACTATCGGCAAGACAAGCGCTGCCTCCACCATAACTCCGCCTCTTTTCCCGCAAAGCTTGCCAAGTGCGCCCCTATCCGGGCTAGCTGCTATGCCTGCTTTCTCGCATTCCCAGGATTTATGAATAATTTCTTTTTTTCTAAACATCCCAAACCTTCCAAGCATCCATAATAAGCTTTCATCTCAAGTCATCAGAACCCGCTATTAAACAGTCCGTCAAAGGTATCATTTACAAACGTCGTAATTTGAGTCTTAAAAATAATCCCCAGCGACACAGCGAGCGCCACCAAAATCGCGACCTGCACCATCTCCATACCTTTTTTGTTGTTCTTCAAAAATCTCATCTTCTCTACCTCCTCATACATTCTCTTTCTCAAATTTCACACCAAGACTACATCTCCATAAGAGCCGGAGCCACAGTCACAGTCACAAGCGACAAAAGCAATATCGCCAGCGGAAGCGTCAGCTTCGTCTCCGCAAGCCTCCCCCGCTCTTCTGCCTCCTTCTTCCTCGCAAACCAAAGCATCTCACTTTCGCAGCGCAGCTTCTCAGAAAGTTCCGCCCCCTTTCCCACATTGTCATTTATGATATTCGAAAGCCTGACAAGCTCCTTGACTCCACTCCTTACAGCAAATTCCCTGAAAGCCGCTGAAAAAGGCGCATTTGTATCCTTGACTCTTCTATGTACCGCCTCAAGCTGAGTATAAAAATACCCCTCCTTTTCGCCTATCAGCTTCTCAAAGGCCTCAGAAAGCACAAGTCCCGCGTTTAAAAGCAGTACAAGCTTATTCATAAACTCCGGAAGCTCGCGCTTTATGGAATTTTTAGCCTCTTCTTCCTCTTTTTTTAATAGCTTGTAACGATTCGAATACACAAGCATGAGCGCGCAAATCCCAAGAGGTATCACAAGAAGGAAATCCAAAGTTTTACTTTCCTCCCAGGTGATAGCCGCGCCGCCGGGCAAAGTCTCCGGCAAAATCAAGCTTTCGCCCTCCTCACTCTTATTTATGCTGCGCACTACATTTCGTATCTCCCTTTCAAGCGCCGCGCTTTCCGTTTCCATGCTCACATCTCCGCTGTTTTCCATATTTTCAGAGCCTTCGCGGAAACTGCCCGGTTCCTCTTCTTCGGCCGCCTTTTCCGGATTTATCGTAAGATTAAGCTCCTTTTCAATAGCCGCCTCTCCCTCAAGCACACTAAGCCTAAGCGTAAGCTGCTGCGCTTTCTCACCAGCCATCGGCCTTTTTACCGCATAAGGGCTTCCGTCCCTGTATACAATATCACTGGGCGCAAGACACACGGACAGCAGGCCTGAAGTAAAAATCAAAATGGATATGGATACTATCAAAAGGTAATTTTTGAGGGATTGAAGTTTTAAATGCATCATCTTCTGGGATTTGGCCTGCTGTCCGTATATCCTGTACAGAATTTGCCTCATATGCTCGCTGTCTCCCGTGAGCTTGTCCGGAAGCTTCGCTAAAAGACGCTCCAAAAACTCATCAAATCTTTCATTCTTTTTTCTTACCTTACCTACATCCGCACCTTCTTTTTTTCCAATTCGCACTTTCGCGAATCTCATTTTCATACACATCACTTCCCTTTTGTAAATTTATACTTTATCAAATTATTTGTTGTAAGGAAGATTTGGGGGTGGTAGCTGGCTGC
>CAVHIG010000050.1:4517-13172 GCA_963636105.1 Anaerovoracaceae bacterium | reverse complement strand
GACGTTGTCCGGTTCGCTTTCATTACATTCCGGTGTAGCATACTTACATCTCGCATAAAACCTGCAACCATTGCCCACATTCATCAAACTTCCTGGATCGCCCTCCATGAGAGTTTTTTCTCTGTCTCGAAGCAAAGGATCCAGTATAGGTGCGGCATCCATAAGACCCTTTGTATAAGGATGAGAAGGATGATCCGCTACATCCTCAGTAGGTCCGAATTCCACAAGCTTTCCCAAATACATCACTGCTATTCTATCACTGATATATTTGATGACATTCAAATCGTGTGTAATTATCATATATGTGAGTCCCATTTTTTCCTGTAGCTCAAGTAGCAGATTCAGGATTTGCGCCTGAACCGACACATCCAAAGCACTCGTAGGCTCATCCAAAATCATAATTTTAGGCGAAAGAGCAAGTGCTCTTGCAATCGCTATTCTTTGTAGCTGACCTCCGGATAATTGATGTGGATAAGAATCCAGGTATCTGAGATCCATCTTCACCATATTCAGGACATCCTGCGCCTTTTTCCTTGCTTCTGCCTTCGATACACCGTGCAGAATCATCGGCCGCATTATTGAGCTTCCCACAGTCTCTCTCGGATTCAGATTCGAAGCCGGATCCTGAAAGACAACTGCAATTTCACGATGAAGCTTATCCATTTCCTTTCTTGTGGCCTTTGAAATATTTATGCCGTTTATTATAACACTGCCCTCGGTCATCTTCGTAAGGCTCAAGATTACCCTTGCAAGCGTGGTTTTTCCGCTTCCTGACTCTCCTACAAGTCCTACTATCTCACCTTCATTTATGGAAAAAGTGATGTCATCAACAGCCTTTACATTTCTCTTATCCTTACCGAAAAGTCCTTTTGAGCTCTCAAAATACTTCTTTACATGCGTAAGCTCTATCATCTTTTCCATATACTACACCTCCGCCTTTTTTTCCATAAGGAAGCATTTGCAGGTATGGCCCGCAGCAACCTCGATTGCCTGCGGAGTTTCTGCGATGCAGCGCTCCATCACGTAAGGACAGCGATTCGAAAAACGACATCCCGGCTTTTTATCCAGAATACGCGGCACACTGCCTTCTATAATTTGAAGTTTTCCCTGTTTTTTCGTACCTCTCGGAAGTGCCTTTATCAGAAGCTGAGTATATGGATGCTTCGGAGCCGCAAAGAGTTCAAATACATTTGCATATTCGATAAGTTCTCCGGCATACATCACCGCCACTGCATCCGCAACCTCTGCAACAAGACCGAAATTGTGAGTTATAAGCATAATGGCCGTATTATGTGCATTTTTCAGCTCCTTTATTATTTCAAGAATCTGTGCCTCTATGGTAACGTCGAGAGCTGTCGTAGGCTCGTCCGCAATCAACAGCTCCGGTTCTCTGGAAAGCATCATAGCTATCATTACACGCTGACGCATACCTCCGGAAAGCTCATGCGGGAAACTGCGCGCTCTCGTCTCAGCATCGGGCATCTTCACATCGTTGTAGAGGCCGAGCACCTTGTTCCACGCCGTTACCTTATCTACCTTGTCAAGCAATATACCTTCTTCTACCTGATTTCCTGTTGTATATACAGGATTCAGTGAATCCAAAGGATTTTGAAAGATCATACCTATGTGCTTTCCGCGGATTGATTCCATCTGCTTCCACGTGAATGTCTGCAAATCCTCGCCATTGAAGATGACACTACCGCTCACTTCTTCATTTCCTCCCGGAAGCAATTTCATAATGCTGTGTGCCACCGTTGATTTTCCGCAGCCAGATTCGCCTACTACAGCAAGAATCTCACCTCTGTGGATGACCATATTTACGTCATTTACCGCGGATAAATATCCGCCCTTTACTTTATAATCGACACTGAGATGCTCAAGTCTCAATAGTTCTTCCTGCATTTTTGCACCTCTTTTCTACTTTACTGTGATTTCAAATGCGGATCGAGTACGTCACGCACACCTTCACCCAGCAGGCTAAAGCCCAATACCGTATACAAAAGTGCGACGCCAGGAAATACACTAAGCCAAGGAGCCGTACCTATATAGGTAATACCGTTTGAAAGAGCAAGTCCCCAGTCCGGTGATGGTGCTTGCGAGCCGAGACCCAAAAACGATAGTGTCGTCGTTGAGAGTATCGTGGATGGTAACGTTGTCGATACCATTACAATGAGTGACGGAATAACATTTGGCAGAATATATCTGAACATAAGCGTTCCCGATTTTTCACCGAATGTTTTTCCAGTCTCAAGAAAAGCCATATTTTTGAGTGACATAGTCTTTGCCCTTACAGGACGCGCATATGAAGCCCATGCTACAAGTGCTATCGCAATTACCGTATTTGTAAGGCCTTTTCCGATCAAGGTTACAACTGCCAGAGCCAGAATTGTACTCGGAATACACCAGGTCAAGTCAGTAAGCAACGAAAAGATTCTATCCACCCAGCCGCCAAAATAACCACAGACAAGCCCCACACTCACACCTATTACAAGCTGCAATGTAGCGCCCAAAAACGCCACCCAAAGTGTGATTCTGCTTCCGTATATAACTCTTGAAAGCATATCCCTTCCAAGCTCATCCGTACCAAACCAAAATTCCGCACACGGAGCGAGAAATTTTGAGCCCACACCCTGCTCCATATACTCATATGGAGCAAGCTGATCCGCAAAGATAGCAACAAAAATAACGCTTGCAAGCATGATAAAGCCCGCCATAAAATTTACATTTTTCAAACAGAATTTGAGCGTTTCCTTCCATCGACTGTTTTCCATTATTTGTCACCTCCGCCCATTGAAATTCTTATTCTCGGATCGAGAAGCGCGATTACAATATCGCTAAGCAGATTGCAGATTACCGTCAATATAGCTATGAGAAGTAAAACGGCCTGCACCACAGGAAAGTCCTGAACAACAATGGAATTCAGAAGCAAATTGCCCATTCCGGATATTCCGAATATTTTTTCAGTTACAACCGCTCCCGAAATAAGCCACGGAATCGACATAAATACTTGCACAGAGACCATTATCAAGGCATTGCGAAGTGCATGTCTGACCATAACAGTCTCATAAGGTATGCCCTTTGCGTGAGCTGTCGTAATATATTTCTCGCTGAGCACCTCAAGAACCTCCGAACGTGTAAGGCGCAAGGTGCCTGCGATAGAAGAAGCTACAAGAGCAAAAATCGGAAGTATATAATATTTCGGACTATCATATCCGCTTATCGGCAGTACCTTAAGCCCTACCGAGAAGACCAGAATGAGCAACGCTCCCAGCCAGAAGCTCGGCATCGCTGTCAGCACGAGTGAGGAATTTACCGTTATCCTGTCTAAAAGTGAGTCCTTCTTTATCGCACATATCAGTCCCAGCGGCAGGGCTAGCATCATCTCTATCAAAAGTGCCCATCCGCACAAGGTCACGCTTCGTGGAATTCTTTCCTTCATAAGCTGCCATACCGGCACCTTGTATCGGACGGAATCCCCGAAATCATGATCTACAATAATCCCTTTTGCCCACCTTGCGTATTGAACCACAAACGGATCATTATAGCCGAGCTCCTCGGCCATTTGTATGCGCTTTTCCTCCGGTACCTTACGATCCACCATGATGTCGATAGGATTTCCCGGCATCATATAAAGGAGTGCATATACTAAAATCGATACTAAAAATACAAGTACAAGACCCATCAATAGGCGCTTGAGTAGATACTGTTTAATGTTGGCACCTTCTTTCTGTCATTTTATCCAAAAGCTGTATCCTACCTTAATCCAACCCCATTTTTACAATTTAATCACACCTTACATAGATTCTGCTTCCACATTTTACGGCCCAAGCTTTGCCGTCCTTTATGTAAAACCTGAAGGTACTGAGACGCTTTGCAGTATTCTCAGCATCATATACCGCAAATACCGTTTTTTCGCAATGCTTTAAAAGCTTTTCTTGATTGTTATGTGTACATTTCAGCTCACCATCATCATATGAGACTATGCAATGAGTAGGAATTCCTTCATGGACTATATAATCTCCGCAAAGAATCTGCGGCTGTGAAAAGACTTTACCACTAGGCTGTGCCCAATTGAGATCTGTTTCAAGCGGCAGTCCGAGTAGATAATTATAGCAATTCCATTGCAAATCCTCAACCTCGACTTCTCCCTGATTGCAGAGGACAACTACCGAGTATCCACCTTCGAGGAAACCGCCCTGTGTGGACGTGCCGTGGAGTTCCCCTTGGTGATCGCAGGCCATGCGACCGTTAATCAGGAATTTTCTGAGTCCCATGCAATAAAACGGTTTTTTCTTCAAAGGAAATTCTCTTCCTATCATCATCTCAACAGCTTCCTCAGGTACTATTCTGCGTCCCTCAAACATGCCGCGAAAGCTAAGCATTTGATAATATCGAGTCAGATCGTGTGCAGTAGACTTCACACATGCACAGCCGCGAAACGGCGGGAGTACGGAAAAATCATCATCCCATACAAGACTTCCTGCCTCATCAATTTCAAAAAGACTTGTGACATTATCATCACCTGCTATTCTGCGTACCTCGCTACCGTCAATGTCAAGCATACTTCTTGTCATCCCGAGCGGTTCGAAAATCCTTTTTTCGAGATACTCCTCCAGAGGAATACCGGCTGCTTGATCGACAACATATGACAACAGAGCATATCCTTCGTTTGAATAGCTCATATATTCTCCGGCAGCTCCCAAGCTGCTGTATTTTCCTTCATTCAGATAGTCAACAATCTGCTCTATTTTATCCATTTTATTTGGAGCCTGCTTGACCATAGCTATGTGCAAAGCATTTTCACGTTCCCTGCTATTCATAGCGATAGACCATTCTAATGGCTCCATTGGAGGAATTCCTGCCCTGTGCATAGCAAGATGCTTGATCGTAATCGTTTCATCAGGAATTCCCGGAAGATGCAGTTCTGGAAAATACTTCACAAGCGGATCGTCGAGATTCATCTTACCTTCTGCTGCTAATATACAACAGGCAAGCGCCGTCATAGATTTGCTCATTGAAGCAATTCCAAATATGGTATCACCGTCTACAGGTTTTTCAGGCTTCATACATCGCCGCCCAAAACCTCTTTCGTATATTATCCCCTGCGGTCCCCGAATGCATATTTCTACTCCTGAATAACCGTAGTTTGCAATCTTCTTTTCTAAGAGCGAATCGAGTTCTTTAATGTCACTATGCAATTTATGTCCTCCCCATATAGTCAAATACTTTTATAGAATTCAAGGCTCTTTTGCCTCTGGTTATTGCTCACTTTAATCGCCTTCCTATTTTTATAAATGTCTTAGTGTCCTAAATACAGCCTCAAATGAAATTGAATATTCAGCCTCGAACAAATATTTTGTTTTGCAAGAATATTTAGCAATTGTAACGCTTTAACACATTATACACTTATACCGTACCAAAAGCAAGTCAAATATACATTCTTTACCATTCAAATTGTATACAATCTGTGTAAACTTTGGAGTAATGCCGTTTTATAAGTTAAAAAATTTTCTGCTGAATTCAAACATCGTTTTCCCTATGCTGCTTATGCACAACAAAAGCGCTCTTGTCAAAAGCGTGGTTTCGATGTATGATAAAAGGGACGAAAGAATGGAAGGATCAAAACACATGAAGCACAGCATTGTTGATATTGCAACTGTTTCCGGAAGTCGCGCGACGATGTATAGCGTAAACCGGCAATTGCGTGAATATTTGCCAGAGGGAGCAACTTTAGTCAGTTACTCCTTTGAAGAGGGCATCCCTGAAAAAATCTATGCACGCGTATTGCTGCTCAGCGGCGAGTCGTTCGAACGACGACTCAAAAGCATGGACGCCATTTGCGCAGAAAGCAAAATCTTCATCGCAGAGCGTGCCATCAATGTCGAAAGCATTCCGAAGCTTGTCTCAATCGTTCCTGACTCGACAGTGTTGATAGTAAATGACACGCAGGCAGCAGCATATGATGCCATTGCATCTTTGCAAAAAATTGGCTTTACAAAATGGCACTACATTCCTTACAGCCCTGAAATTCCGATTTCATCGCTTCCAAAAGCTGAGATTGACTGCACTCTATCAATCGGTGAGCTGGAATGTATTCCGGATGGATTCGAACCAGCCTATGATATTGGTACACGCATCATTGCCATCCAGACCATTGCCGAAATCTGGAGCTGGCTCGGTTGGCCATTGACCTGCATAGAAACCTATCTGAATCATTATCTTGAAAAAGTTATTTCAATGTCTCAGCGTCTCTACGCTTCAGCCACACGTATCAATGACCCCGCGCAAAATTTGTTGGTGCAGAAAGGTCTGTATCCCAAATACGGAATTGAGGACATTTATGGAAAGTCAGCTGAAATGCAAAATACCAAGCAACGTGCATTACGTTTGGCGCAAACCGATCTCAATATTCTGATTGAGGGGGAAAGTGGCACCGGAAAAGAGCTATTTGCCTCAGCCATTCATCAGGCCTCGGAGCGATGCAACAAGCCATATCTTGCAATCAACTTCAGTTCCCTAAACGACTCACTGATTGAAAGTGAACTGTTTGGATATGAAAACGGTGCTTTCACTGGTGCCAAGCAAAAGGGCAAGGCAGGTGTATTTGAAATCGCTGACGGCGGTACAATTTTTCTCGATGAGATCGGCGACATTTCACCAAAAGTTCAGGTTCGGCTGTTGCGCGTATTGCAGGAAAAAGAAGTCATGCGTATCGGTGACGAGAAAATCAGGCATGTGGATGTGCGTATCATTGCAGCGACAAATCAAAATCTGGCCGAAAAAGTCCGGCAAGGTATGTTCCGTGAGGATCTGTACTATCGCCTGAAAATCGGCTATCTGTATCTGCCGCCACTGCGAAACCGGAAAGAAGATATCCCTTATCTGGCGCAGGCGTTGCTACAGGATATCGCCCCCGGCATAACATTTGAACCGGCTCTTTTAGAACTATTGCAAATAGAAAACTGGCCCGGCAATGTCCGTGAATTAAAAAATACGATCATCTATATGAATGCCATGCGCACCGGTTCTACCCTCCGTCTGCAGGATCTTCCGGAGTACGAATACAGAACTGCCGGAATTGATAGCGCAGAACCTTCGGGGACAAACACAGATACAGTCCAATCGCTATACCCTGCGCCAAAAACACCTATACACGCTACAATGCAGAAAGCTGACGACGAGGCTGCCGGCATGCTCCTAGCACTAATTACAGAAATGCTTGCTGATGGCAATTTGCTAGGCAGACAGCGACTGCTGCGGGTAGCTGCCATGCGTAACATCTGTCATAGCGAATACCGGTTACGCAAGTTACTGACTGCTTTGGAGACACATGGCCTGATTGTCATGGGCAAGGGTAAGGTGGGCATTCGACTCCCATAAAATGCAATGAAAAAAGAGGCAGGAAAGGTATCAGCCAATCAAGCCTCTTTTTTGTATGCAAAAGCTTATCTTATTTTTTTATACTTTGCACTATACTTTCTGTCATCTTAGCATAATCCCAATGTAACAAAGCCAGAAATAAGCAACATTTCAACAACAAGCAGAATGCCAACCAACGGCATAACCCATTTCAGCCATGTTTCATATTTGATATCGGACAAACCGCAGACAATAACTATGTTGGATACCGGATAGATCAGATCTGTCAAGCCGCTGCCAAGCTGATAGATATAGCAAACAGCATCACGCGATAGATTGATCGCATCGCCCAAAGGTGCCATTATCGGCATTGTTACGGCAGCCTGGCCTGTAGAAGAGCAGATCGGCAGGTTGATTGCAGTCTGCACGAGCAGCATCAACTGCGCAGAGATCTGGTTTGGTGCATTTTCAAGAAGATCCGCAAGATAGTGGATGATAGTATCAATGATTAGGGCATCATTCATAACAACCATAATGCCGCCTGCAATACCTGCAATGAGAGCACCCCATGCCATACCCTTGACACCTTCGCAAAACTCCTGTACATATTTTTCTCCGGACCAGCCCATAATTAGCGCCGCAACGACTGACATCAGGATAAACAGGCCGCACAACTGTCTATTACCCCACCCTTGTGTCAGAAGTCCCCATGCCAGAATGACCAGCACAATCAGTAAATCAATGAGAACAAATGCGAATTTCTTATTCATCTTATACTCATCCATTGAGCCTTCAGAGAATGAGTGCATATTCTTCAGTCCATGTACCAGCGATTTGCTCGGGTCTTTTTTTACACGTCTGCCATACCAAAGAACATAGGCAGCACAGACACTGATCATGACTACGAATGTCAGCCAGCGATATGGCATATTTGAATAAGTTTCTACCTGTGCAATACCCTGCGAAATCATAACATTATACGGATTCAGTGTACCTGCTGCAAAGCCAACATAAGCACCCAGCGCAAGCACTGCCATTCCGACGATTGCGTCATAGCCTAAGGCAATCGCTAGGCCTACCATCAGCGGATAAAATCCGAAAAGCTCAGACAGCATACCGAATACAGAACCGCACAAACCGAAGATAAACATCATAACAACCAGCAATACCGGACCGGATTTGCCGAGTTTTCTCATGGTAACACCGATACCTGCATGAAATGCGCCAGTCTGTACCATGATACGGAAGGTGGAGCAGCACGTCAATACCATGAAGATGGTGCCTGCGGTATTGATA